>JAJBVJ010000021.1 GCA_020859875.1 Rikenellaceae bacterium | reverse complement strand
TCCCCGTGCGTTTCTGTCGAGAACCTCTCTTACCGCCTGCATCAGGGGAAGGATAATTCTTCCCGCCGGTGCCTCACTGTCGATCTGACAGACCAGTACCACCCTGTCACCCGTCCCGACGAGGTTCCCCAGCATCGAAGGGGGACGATACGACTCTTCGGGAAGGTTTTTTTTAATCAGTTCCATCACGGCGTCCCGGTCGGATGGTTTTGGGTCAAGTATATTGAATGCAATATCGTAACCTCCCCGAACTTTCCCGTTGCCGACCCGGTTCCCGACCGAGATAAACGGTAGCCCCAGTGCCATGAACTCGGCCGCCAGCACCCTCTCCGGCTCACCCCATTCACGGAAAACGATTATGGCGAGGTCCATGAGCCGCGCGGCCTCCATCGCTGCGGCTATTCTCTGGTCGGCGAGCGGGGAGTCGTCGTCCGTACCGCCCGTATCGATAAATACGACGGGCCCGAACCCGAGTATTTCGCACGATCTCTTTACCGGGTCTGTCGTCGTGCCCCTGCGGGGCGAAACGATGGCCGCCCGGGTGTCTGTCAGAAAATTAAAAAGGGTACTCTTACCCGCGTTGCACCGGCCGAATATCCCGATATGCGGCTTGTTTTCCCGCCCTGCGTTTACTTTTCCCATCTCAGTAGAACAATCCTTTGCGGTTGAAAACGGCATATCCGATGTTGAAGGTCATAAACCAGTTGTTACGCTTGGTCACGTCGTATTTCGATACCGAAAGACTCACCGGGCCGATAATGCTCTGGTATACCAGAGTTCCGTCGAATATCGTACGCATCCTCTGCCGTATGCTCTCCTTGACCCCGTCGTAATTTTCTGGGATATATAGGTAACCGCTCATTTTAAGATAGAACGAGGGGGTAAATTCTATGGTCGGCATGAGCCCTGCGGCAAAGTAGGCGTCGCTGCGAAACTCTTTCATATAGATGATCCTGCTGTGCTGGGTGGGTGTAAATGCAGGGGCGGATATATTCGTCGCATATTCGTTGGCAAACGAGGGATGCACCGTTGCGACGCCTTCGACCAGGTACCCCCATGAGAACCACCCGATGGGTGGGGTACGAAAATACTGTTCCCGGGAGAACTTCGCCCCGTACCAGGTGCGGTGGTGGCCCGCGGAAGGCTCCTGCAGGGCTATTCCTGCGCTCCCGGGATTGAAATATTCGATCCCCCTGACCCCTATTACCGAAATTGTCTGGTGGATTCCCCTGGTCGGATAGAGGGCATAGTTGGTTTTTTTCCAGTCGACTTCCAACTGGGCCCCTCCGAAGAGGAATCGGGTACGATCCATAACATCGTCAGCAGAATACCCTTCCTGCTGGAAATAACGGTATTGGTCTCGCCCCCCCGTGGAAGCGCAAAGAGAGCACGCTGCTGCGGCTCACCGGGGTACCCAGCGCTATCTTCCCGTAATGGTCGTCGTATTTGGAGAAGGTAATGTCGTTTCCTTTCGTAAGAAAGCCGTAATTGGATTTGAAGAAGTTATAGTAGCTAAGCAGCCCGCCGTATTCGAAATAGAGGGGTGTGCCCCGGGCGAAGAAATCGACCCTCCCGGAAAATGCCGCGGAGCTGTAAAACGAGCTGAAATACCCGTCGAGATTCCAGCTCGATGCCGTATGTCCGATCATCTTATATTCCAGCCCGAGGTAGGCTTGATTCAGTGCGGTCGAAGAGATATTCCCGCCCACATGGATCCGCAGGTTCGGTTTGGTGGAGAGCGGCAAAATTACGTTGAATTTACCCTCTGCCGTATCGTATTTTATGACGGGATATTGTCCCACGATCTCCCGCTCGGCAATCAGCTTATAATATCCTTTCTTCAGGTCGTCGAAATCGTAATCACGTTTCTGCTTTTTCGTCCCGTACCCGATGGTGTTGAGTACATACTCTTTCTGCCCCTCCTTCAGTCCCTCGACCGTAACGGAACCGATCAGGGCCTCGGGCTCCTGCCCACGGAATTCCGCCCGCATACGGTCGACCTCCGCCGGGGAGACCCTGCGGCCGATGGAGGCTTTTATAACCGGCATCGCCTTTGTGGCATCCTGGTAGCCGGCATCGATAAATGCGACCGCCCGCGCAAAATCCATGGTATTGACACTCGACATGTCTCGCCGGATCATGATATCCGTCGAGCGGGGAAGGGAATAATCGGTATGGAGGGTGGTCACGGCAAATACCTGGTCGATGGAGTTCATCTGATCGGGATCTATACTCGTTTCGGTGCAGAGACTGCCGATGAGTATATCGGGCAGGAAGTCGTCGTAAAGCGGCTGCCACGGGAAGTTATCGAACATACCCCCGTCGAAATAGAGGGCCGTACTGTCCCTGACGGGGCTGAAAACCAGCGGAACCGCGATCGAGGCCCTCACCGCATATCCCAGGTCGCCTCCCCGGAAGATGACTTCGCGCCGGGCAACCGCATCCGTGGCCACACACCGGAAGGGCACCATAAGGCGGTCGAAATCCCCTCCGCAAACCGCGGTGGCCGCGGAAAAGTATTCGGCCATCATCATATCCAAAGGCTCGGTCGGAATTATATTGGCCGGTATACGCGCCTTGCGCCCCTTATTCTTCAAATCGAGCCGTACGGTCACCATGGCGGCGTTGCGGTGCATCTGCTTGAAGTAATATTGATTGTCCCGCTCTATACGGCCCGTAAGGAGTTCCTGTATCTTTGCCGAACGGAACTCCTCTTCGATCTGCTCCGGGGTAAAACCGGCGGCATAAAGTCCGCCGATGACCGCACCGATCGATGTTCCGGAGATATAATCTATCGGTATACCGTTCTCTTCCAGAGCTTTTATAACCCCTATATGGTAAAGGCCCTTGGCTCCCCCGCCGCTCAGAACGACCCCAACGCCCTGACCGCCTGCAAAAGGGGCGGAAAGTACGCAGGCGCATATTATGGCAAACAGGCGGCGGGTCATACGCAAATAATTGTTAACTTTGACGGTTGGGGTAAAAGTGGGCCCGGAGATATTCCCGGCCCGGTTCCCGACCGGTAAAAGTAGGTATAAAGGAATAATTATCAAAGATGATAACCAAAATAGAAGAGCTGCTCAAAAAGGTGGAGGACTTCAAACCGCAGGCCCAGGCCGATATCGAGGAGTTCCGCATCCGGCTGCTCGGTAAAAAGGGGGAAGTCACGGCCCTGATGGAGGAATTTCGCACCGTGGCCCCCGAACTGAAACGGGAGCTCGGCCAGAAGCTCAACATTCTGAAAAGCGCCGCCCTGGAAAAGGTCAATGCCATGAAAAGCGAATTTTCGGGCAGGACGGCCTCCGGGGGAAAAATAGACGATATGACCCGGCCCGGCACCAACGACCCGATCGGCTCGCGCCATCCTATTTCGCTGGTGAGAAACCAGATAGTGGCTATTTTCGCCCGCCTGGGCTATACCGTCGCCGAGGGCCCCGAGATCGAGGACGATTGGCATGTATTCTCCGCCCTGAACTTCCCGCCCGACCATCCGGCCAGGGATATGCAGGACACTTTCTTTGTTGAGAAGAACCCCGATATCCTGCTGCGTACCCACACCAGCTCCATCCAGGTCAGGGTGATGGAGACCCAAAAGCCGCCCATCCGCGTGATCTGTCCGGGAAGGGTCTTCCGCAACGAGGCCATCTCCTCCCGCTCGCACTGTATCTTCCACCAGGTGGAAGGTCTCTACATAGACGAAAATGTCTCTTTTGCCGACCTGAAACAGTCGATCCTCTATTTTGCAAGGGAGATGTTCGGCCAAGCGGCGAAGATACGCCTTCGCCCTTCATATTTCCCGTTCACAGAACCCTCGGCCGAGGTCGATGTATCGTGCAACCTGTGTGGCGGTAAGGGGTGCGGTGTTTGTAAAGGAACCGGTTGGCTCGAAATAATGGGATGCGGCATGGTAGATCCAAATGTCCTCGAGGCGTGCGGAATCGACAGCACTAAATACACCGGGTTTGCCTTCGGCATGGGGATTGAACGTATCGCGATGCTTAAATTCGGAGTGCGCGATATACGTCTTTTCTTCGAGAACGATGTCAGGTTCCTCCGGCAGTTCGGATCGGTATTGTAAACTTTCCGGGCGGTGTACCGCCCGGAAAGACACTATTTCTCACCCGATTTCGTTTTAGCAGGTAGCGTCGGAAAGATCAATTTACCCCAGTTTAACCACGTGTTAATCGAGAAAAAAATATCGTCAGCAAAATCACGGGCGGCAAGATCGGCGCTTCCCGTAGTTTTCCTTTTCACTTTATCGGTGGCATCCGGGCAGGATCGCTCCGCATTCACGGAAGAGGTGTGGACCTCCTACGATACCATCCCCGCCGGTTTCGGGCCTGGTAACATCGTGCAGTATTACTATACCGAAGGGATCAAAAGCTACTCCATCGACAAGGACAACCGCAAGGCGGTCTCCCTGTTCGACAAGGCCATTCTCTTCGATTCCACCCATGCGCCCTCTTATTTCCAGGCGGCAAATGCGGCAATGTCGTTCGATCCCGCCCAGGCCCTATGGTATAGCCGCAAGGCTGTCGAGCTCGATTCCACGAATACGTGGTATGCAAACCAGAACGGAAGGCTGGCAATTATGGCCGGGCGTTTCTCCGAAGCACGGGCCATATACGAGAAGCTCATTGTGATGGAACCTCGCAGTCCGGAAAATTACGCCATGCTGGCGATGCTCTATGAGCAGACCGGCCAGCCCTACGCAGCGATCGCCACCCTCGACAAGGCCGAAAACATAATAGGGAGGATCGAACAACTCTCCAAGCACAAACGTGACATGTTGATCCTCGCGGGCCTTACCGACCAGGCGATTCGGGAAGGGGAGTCCCTTGTCGAAGCCTACCCCTACAACTACGAAGGTTATCTTTTTCTTGCCGAACTCTATGCCGAAACGCGGAATGATTCGCTCGCCGTAGTTAATTACCCCAAAGCGCTCGAACTGAATCCCGATGCCATCGAGCTCATCGCATCCATGAACGATTTTTACCGTATCTCGGGTAATGCGGGAAAATATCTCGAAACGG
>JAJBVJ010000191.1 GCA_020859875.1 Rikenellaceae bacterium | reverse complement strand
CTATGTGGACGAAGCGCTTTACGAGCTCGGCGTAACTTATCTTGCGGCGGACAGATACCACGATGCCGCCACCGCACTTACCCGTTTCGTGGAGACTTATCCCTCATCGGATAAATATCTCTCCGCATTGTCGAGTCTGGGTCTGGCATACCAGAATCTGGGCGACAAACGTCAGGCTCTTCGCTATTACCAGATGGTGGTGAACAGGGCGCCCTCGTCTCCCGAGGCGAGGGATGCCATGATCGCCCTTAAAAGTATATATGTCGATATGAACGATGTGGATGGCTATTCCAATTTTGCCTCACGCAGCGGTGTAGACGTGGAAACCGGGGCTCAGGCGAGGGATTCGCTCACCTATGCAGCCGCGGCGAGAAAGGTTGTTTCCGGAAGCCGCGAAAGTAGCATTACGGCCCTCAGGGATTACCTCGCCAAATACCCGCGCGGAATATACAGGCCCGACGCGCTGTTCAGCCTGTCGGAAGCCTATAAGGCCGAAGGCCGTACGCAGGAAGCCATATCCACTCTGGCGGAACTCTCCGACATGTATTATAACAGTTATACGGTTCGCGGGCTGGAATCTCTATCCGCAATGGCTTACGGGGCCGGGAACTATTCCGTCGCCGCGGACGCTTACCTCAAACTCGCCTCCACGGCGGTCAACCCCCAGACAATTGCCGTTGCCTATTCGGGGTATCTAAGAAGCGTAGCGGCCGGAGGGGACAACGGAGCCGTCCTTGCTGCTTCGGATAAAGTGCTCTCAGAGAATAACCTCCCGACGGAAACCCTACGCCAGGCCACATACGCAAAGGCCCGGGCGCTCTCGGAGGCAGGACGAGAATCGGAGGCGATGCCGCTTTACCGCCAGCTTGCGACCGAAGTACAAAGCCCGGAAGGTGCGGCATCGACCTATATGGTCGTCGAATCGCAATACCGCTCGGGCGATTTGGACGGCGCCGAGAAAGCGGTCATCGACTTCGCCGCAAAAAACACCGCCCATTCCTATTGGCTTGCCAGGGCTTTTCTGGTGCTCGGGGATATTTACATCCAAAAAGGCGATACATTCCAGGCAAGGGCAACCCTCCAAAGTATCGTTGACGGATACTCCCCTGCCGACGACGGCATTGTGGCCGAAGCCCGTGCAAAGATCGATTCGCTGTAACCCTAAAATGAACGAATAAAAATTATACCGTGAAATCAATAATTCGTAAATATATACCGACCGGACCGGTTCATTCGAAAAACTGGAATATGGCCGCCGCCCTCATTGCGGCTGTTATGTTTTCCGTCCCCATTACCCTTACGGCGCAGGAACCGGAGCGTGATCTCGACCGCAGTGTCGATGTCTCGCGCGAGTATCTGCCCGATATGGAGAGGGCTCACAAACTGACGATAGCGCCACAGCTTAGCGATACGGTGGCTCTTCATCCCGACCTCGAATATACCGTAACACCCTCTCCGTGGATGACCGGGTTCGGTGTCGCGGCCATCAACCCCGTGAAGATAGATGCCGCCTCCTTCGAGCCGCTTCAACCCTTTTACCTAAAAGCCGGTTTCGGCTTTCCGGCACGGAGTACAGTGGATATTTACGGCACGACCACCTCCACAGGCGGCGGCTACGCGGGAGGCTACCTGAACCATACGGGAAATTGGTCTAAACTGCGAAGCGATTACGGGCAAAAAGAACGGGCCCTCGAAAGCCATAACAAAGTCGGGATTTTCGGCCGTACCTATCTGGGTCAAAAGATAGCCCTCTCGGCCGAAATAGGGTATGACTACGACATTTATTCCCTGTACAACTATTCGAGACCGGCCGCATCGCGCGATAAAAGTTCCCTGGCGAGCTACTCGCTCCCCAGGTTGGCGGTTGAAATTGGCAACGATTTTACCGACCTGTCGTTCTTCAACTTTGCCGTCGGTGCCGAAGGCTATCTGCTCCGGGCCCGCAGCGATGTAAAGGAGAGCGGGATAAAAGCAGGGCTCGCTTTGGGCAAAATGTTCGGGATGCACCGCCTGGCACTTGCCGCGAAATACGAAGGTGCCTACGGCGGAGGGGAGAGAGACGGATACAACGTGAGTATAATTTCCGCCGCCCCATCCTATCTTCTCGATCAGGGACGGTTCCGGATCGGTGCCGGGGTGGATATCTCATACAGCAAAATGAAGGGTGGCAGCGGCAAGGTGTACTTCCTCCCCTCGGCGGAGGCCGCTTATTCGATCGCCGAGGGTGCGCTTGTGCCATACGCAAAGATGCAGAGCCGCCTTATTTCCAATTCCCTCCGCTCGATCGTGGCACGGAATCCCTATGTGATCGGCAACCAGGCCGGGTTTCTCCATCCTTCGAGGGATTATAAGGCCCTCGCCGGGGTGCGGGGAGATATAGCCGCAAATTTTTCCTACGAACTGCGCGTTGGTGGCGGTATAATCCGGGACGTACAATATTTCATATATGATTTCACTACCGGGGGCCCGGGTTATATGGGGCAGTTCACTACGATGGCCGGCAAAAAAGTGACCTACTTTACCCTCGGGGGCAGCCTGTCGGGAAGGGTCTCCGATAGTTTTACCGCCGGGCTCGACCTCGACTATTTCGACTATTCCGACAATGACAGGGATCATGCGGTGTGGATGCCAGAATTTACGGGGAATATAAACGTAGCCTATAACTACCGGGAAAAGATCTTCATCAAATTAAAGGGCGGGCTGACGGGAACCCGCTACGGATATGCCGTTGCGGCAACATCGTCCGGAACGACCGAGGCATTTTATAAATCTTCCGCAGTTTTCGATCTCGGCCTCGAAGCGGAATACCGCCTGATTAAAAACCTCGGGATTTTCGTCTCGGGTGAGAATCTGCTGAACCGGAAACTTAACCCCTATCTGGGGTACCGCGGCTTCGGTATCGGAATTATCGGCGGAGTTAAACTCCTTTTCTAAAGGAAAGCCTACTTTATTCCGGCCCGGTTGAGTGCGGCTACCCAAAGGTCGCGGTTGCGGTTGTGCTCTGCAAGAGTCCGGGCAAAGGCATGGTAGCCCGAGAAATCCGATTTGGCACAGAAATAGAGGTAGTCGTGCTCCTCGTAGTTCAGCACGGCATCGATGGCCGTTACCGAAGGCATCGAGATCGGGCCCGGAGGAAGTCCCTCATATAGATAAGTATTGTAGGGGGAATCGACTTCGAGATGGCGGAAAAGAATACGCCGGAGGGTAAAGTCCCCCACGGCGTATTTTACCGTCGGGTCGGCCTGTAATTTGATTCCACGCCTTAGCCTGTTCATATAAACACCGGCCACCCGCGCCATTTCGTCGCTCATCTTCGTCTCTTCGTAAACTATGGATGCGAGGGTAATAACTTCGCTCCGGCTCAGACCCATCGCCTCGCGCATATCCTCGCGCCCCTCGTTCCAGAAATTATCGAATTCACGCTTCATCCGATCCAGAAAGGCCTGAGGCGATGAAGTCCAGTACATCTGGTATGTATCGGGAATGAACATAGAGATGAAGTCTTCCCTGCGGAATCCGTAATAGAGGGCGGTGGTGTCTGCATGGAACACCTGATAAAATGATAGGGAATCGGGTTCAAGCTGCCGGGAGACCCTGCCCGCAAGCTGGTCGAGCGAACGGATATTGTTGAAGGTCACCTTTACCGGGGTCTGGAGGCCGCCCTGAAACATCCTTACAACCTGCGGGTAACTCATACCCGGTTTAAGGACGTAATGGCCGGCCCGGGGTTGCCCGTCGAATCCGAGGAATCCCGAAAAGCGGCGGAATCTTCCAATATTTTTTAAATACCCTTCACTGCGGAGTATCTCCGTGAGTTCGTCCGACGAGGTTCCCCTTTCGATATAGAGTTCCCCGCTTCGGGCCACGGCATTGCCTTTCCAAAGGGTATAGCCGGCAACAGCACATGCGGCGGCGATCAGAGCCAGGGATGCGGCTACGGCAGCGATTATTTTTTTTGTCTTGGATTTCATTGTATTACCGGTTGGTTAAAACCCTGTGAACAGTTGCAAAAATACTTTTTTTCATCCAATCCGCACGGGTTTTTTGCGGATCGGCCAAATTTGTCTACTTTTGTGCCGGGTAAGTCTTATACGACCAGCTCCTGCTGAATCCCCCAGGTGCGGAAGCAAGCAAGGGTAGGCGGTTGTAGCGGTGCGATATAAGTAGCTTACCCATTTTTTATTTCCGGCGGCACCGTTTTTGAACCCCCCGCAAAGTCGATATAAATTTCTCATCATGCGGACAATCGGATATATACTATCGGTATTTCTTATTTTGATTTTTACGGCATGTCACGGTGGCAGGCGTGGCCATACCGCCTGGCAGGACTCCGTCCCCGACGAAGAGATATTGGAAAGCAGGGTGCTCACCGCCGGCCAGCAGCAGGCGCTCAGCCCCGACCAGGTGGTCGAGATACTCCGCCGGGGAAACGAAGACTTCGCCTCGGACAACCTTACCGTCAGGAATAATACGGACAGGGTGCGCGATGCCGCCCTGGGACAATATCCGATCGCGGTGGTATTGTCGTGCCTCGACTCGAGGGTTCCCGTGGAGGATGTTTTCCACCGGGGGATCGGCGATATATTCGTTGCAAGGGTTGCCGGCAATATTTCTAACCCCGACATCCTCGGAAGCCTCGAGTATGCCTGCAAGGTATCGGGTTCGAAAGTTGTCATGGTGCTCGGGCACCACTACTGCGGCGCCATAAAATCGGCGATAGACGGTGTCGAGCTCGGCAATATAACGGGTTTGCTCGAAAAGATACAACCCGCCGTAGAAATCTCTCTGCAGAATTATAACGGCCCCATTTCATCGAAAAATGAGGAACTTGTCGAGGAGGTATGCCTCCAGAATGTGGTATATACGGTAGGTGAGATCCGTCGCGGCAGCCCTATTCTGGCCGAGATGGAGCGCAACGGAGAGATTCGTATCATCGGGGGTGTTTACGACATGCATACGGGCCTTGTCGATTTTATGACGGAAATTTAAGTTCGGTCCGCAAAGGGTAAATGGCGGAACCCATAATATTTAGTACCTAA
>JAJBVJ010000262.1 GCA_020859875.1 Rikenellaceae bacterium | reverse complement strand
TAAACGACAACTCCTCTTACAATTGGGTTGCATCCGCCTGGATGAATTTCATTCCTTCCTGACGGATGAGTCTGCCGGATGAATCCTCACTAAATTCGGGCACCCGAATAGATAATGGTTCTAAATTCCCATAGTCGGACCAGGTGTGGAGATAGTCCGCGGCAACCGCCCAGTTGTCTATATATCCCGCTCCTACACCGTTCTCACCGACCGACAATCCCGCCTGGAGCGTCCCGTTGTATATCGAAACCGTGAGGCCGGATAATTTAACGGCGACGTACCTTCCACGGACGTAGACGTTATGCAGGCTGTACATACCGGCCCTTACCTCGAGGGCACCGGTGCCGTCTTCGATGAAGAAGCTGCGGTATATATTCCCGCTCTTGTCGTTGGCCGTAACATATCCGCCCACGACGATGTCATCGGCCACGATGCCCGAGCCGTTCCCGCACAGGAATCGGACGTATCCTATATCTGTATTCGGGATAATATCCGGCTCGGCGGTTTTACCGGGCGCGGTAAAATCGTCGTAACCGCACCCGTAGACGATCTGGCTTGTAACCAAAAAGATAAAGAGTACTCTCATAATCAAAATGTAACTGTAAGGGAGCAGTAATAACTCCGTCCGTAGGCGTAGAGGTATTTATTCCCGAAGGGTTTCCAGCCGGCGGTTACACCCGATCCCGTCCGTGCAATACGGAGCTGCTCATAGGCGCCGTAGACGATACCGCGATCGTTAAGAATATTACTGACGGAAAGAAATAAGGACAGGTAATTGGCTTTGATCCGAAATGATTTTAAAAAGGTCATGTCCAGAGTGAAGGCATCACCGAGTTTTTCCTGCGATACGAAATCTTTTCTCGTTTCGTCGGACAATGCGAGGTTATATGCCCGTTGCATCCTGCGCAGCGGACTCGGAGAGGCATAGCGTCCACCTGCATAATTTACCGCCAGTGTCCCGGCAAAACCGCTTCGGGAATAACGGAGCCGTGCATTCAGAAAGGACTCGGGTGAGACGGCCGTATGGAATCCCCTCAGATAGCTTACCGCACCAGATATATAACTTTCGAGGGTGGTTTCAGAATAGATGGTAACCTTTGGGTCTTTCGAGTATTTATAGCTGCCCAAACCCGCAATCGCACCCAGGTTCCATCCCGGACTAAAATCCCAGTCGGCGGAAACTTCGATACCGCGGTTCACCTCGCCTATATTTTCGAGAAGCATAGTGGAATAGACGGATGCGATGTCGTCCCAATAGTTATAGGTCTCCGCGAGGGAACTCACTGCCGTATAGAATGCCGAAACGGATGCAGCGAAACTCCGCCGGCGGAGGGTGTACCCACCCTGTAAATGGACGGCCGAAAACGGCTTGTCGACCCCGGTTGTGCGGTTGGAATACATCGGGGTAATAAAATGGGCCGACCATGTCTGCGGCAGGGTGCCGGCATGGGCGTAGAGTTCGAAAACATGAACCGGACTTAGGGCGTATTGGATACTAATCTCACCGGCAAAGGTCTCATATTTTATTTTCCGGGAGCGGCCGTAGGATAGGCCGCCGGGATAAATTTCTTTTTCGAATTTCCCGTTACGTAAATAGGATGTTCTTGTATATGACGCCGTGCCGTCGAGTGTAAGCCCTTTAACCTTGTAATTTACCGATACGGTACCCTCCGCCTGCACCGCCGTAATATCGTAATTATAACCGAAAATGTCCCCTTCATTGATTTTCCGGCCGGGCGTGAGGGAATTATTCATAATACGGTCTCCGTAAATCCCGTCCTCGTAAAGATACTGGTCAATGTCTTCCGGTGCCATGCCGCCCAGAAGGTCTTTCATTCTGCGCATCCGCCTCACCTTGTCGGATACGGCCCGAAGGCTCATATTCACGGAAGTTCTCTCGTCGATCTTAACCTTTGCACTGACAATTCCCTGATATTCCCGCGTACGCTCCACCCTCTGGGAAAGGGTATAGACGGCAGTATGAAGATTTGCCGAGTTAATTTCGTAAAGGGCCGTCCAGTCTACCTGCCTTACCGACATGTCGCCCGACCGCCATTTTTCGATCAATAAACTTTCGGCAATATTCGAAGAGGCATAAGATGGCATATATCTGTAATAATCGGGATATGGGGTTGCTGCATCGAGCCAGGAGAGACCACAAACGGCCTTTTCCCCGCCTCTGTACGAGGCGGCAGCCGTGACCGATACCCGTCGGCCCGAATTAACCTCGTACGATAATACCGTTACAGGAATAGCCCCTTCGGCAACTCGGCTGTTACGCACCTTGCCGTTTTGATATCCCCACGACGGATTGTAATAATTACTCCCGGCCAACACCGCCGCTTCGCCCGTTATATATGACCGGAGCCCGTCCTGACTGTAATCCCCGGCGGTAAAGACTGTTAAACGGTGTGTGCCGAATCCGGCAGAAATTCCGGCGCTCCAGGCCGTGCGGTCGGTAAATACCCCTTTCACCGTGGCATCCCTGCCCCACTTACGGTATATGTCCACCATGTAGGTGTAATTTTCCCTAACCGTCCCCGACACGGAACCTTTAAAACCGGCCCGGCCTTTACGATCGGTCACAAATAATCCCAGACTGGTGCGCTCGGGTACTGCTACAGGACTGAAACCGTAACTAATCCGTGATGTGGCAAGGGAACCGCCCGTAAATAAAACGGCGTCCGTCTCTTCGAAGGCTATAAGTTTCGACCGGTGCAAAGCGCTCCAAAGGTTGTAATCCGAAGCCGTATTCAGCGATCCGGAAATGTCTATTCCCATTAGACCGACCGAAGTAAAAGTGTGCCGCATCCCTTGCCGGGAATATTTGACGGGCATATACATATTACTGCCGACCGTATTAAAGAGGGATGCCTGTCCGGACAGAGGAACAAGGAATAGCTCTTCCGAGGTAAATACCGGCCGGTCTATACCGTTATCGAGTTCACCTGTAACCGTCCCGTTGAAGAGAACCTCGTAGGGATCGTGCTGTCCGTAGGCCAATTCACAGGATAGTAAGACGGTCAGTAAGAGAGCAATATGTAGCGGTTTATCAAACAAGGCGAGAGGATCATATTAAGTGCAAGCGGTTCGGCGCTTTTAAATCCCCACAAAAAATTTACCCCTGCACGGCCGGCCATTGCAGGGGTAAATATACGAAATTGCTAAATAAATAAACTTTTCAGAATATATTTTGAACCATATGGAATATAGGGGTTTTTCGAGATATCGTCTAATAGCCTAATATCCTCATCATCGAACGGTAGCTCTGTTCTTTGGCAAAGAGGCGGGTGTAGTATTCCGTATCGCCTTTCTCCCTGTCGATTATGATATGTTTCGGGGCCGGTGTAAGACAATGCTGTATACCCCCGAAGCCTCCGAGCGATTCCTGGTAGGCTCCCGTATTAAAGAATCCGATGTATTGAGGGTCGCCGTTCAATTTAGGCAAAAATATGGCATTCTGGTGAGACTCGCCGCTGTAATAATCCTCGCTGTCGCAGGTCAACCCCCCGAGGAACACCCGGTGGTATTCCTTATCCCAGTTATTTATGGCCAGCATAATATAGCGCTGTTTTATACCCCATGTATCCGGTAATGTAGTCATGAAAGAGCTGTCGATCATGTACCAGTTTTCGCGATCGTTCTGCTGTTTCTGGTTGATTATCGAGAAAAGGGTCGCTCCGCTTTCCCCCACGGTGAAGGATCCGAATTCGGTAAATATATTCGGTTCCTCGATCTCCATCTGCACACAGAAGCTCTTGATCTGTGCAATTATCTCTTCCGCCATGTACTCGTAATCGTACTCGAAAGCAAGCGAATTCTTGATCGGGAACCCTCCGCCTATATTCAGGTTGTTTAGTTTAGGACATAACTTTTTAAGCTCGTAGTAAACATTGAGACATTTACTTAGTTCACTCCAGTAATATGCCGTATCCTTTATTCCCGTGTTGATAAAGAAGTGTAGCATATGGAGTTCGAATTTCTTGTTGTTCCTGATCTTCTGGCGGTAGAACTCCACAATATCGTTATACCGTATACCCAGACGGGATGTATAGAAGTCGAATTTTGGCTCCTCTTCCGATGCGATCCTTATTCCGATCTTGCATTTCTTTTCAATGGCATTGTCGAAAAGGTCGATCTCCTCCTTGTTGTCGAGGATGGGAATGGTGTTTTCGAACCCGCTGTTAATCAGAGAAGCGATATTCTCCACATACTGAGGTCTTTTAAAACCGTTGCAGATTATATAGCGGTCTTTTTCGATAAGCCCACTCTCATAAAGCGAATCTATGATGTGAATGTCATAAGCAGAGGAGGTTTCAATATGAATGTCGTTGCGCAACGCCTCTTCCATCACAAACGAGAAATGGGAACTTTTGGTACAGTAGCAATAGTGGTAATCCCCCTGGTAATCTACTTTCGCCATGGCTACATTGAACATCCGCTTGGCCCGCTGTATCTGAGAAGAGATCTTCGGCAGATAAGTTATCTTCAGCGGAGTCCCGTATTGTTTTATAATGTCCATCAGTGGAACATCATGGAAATTGAGTTCGTTGTCTACTACCGCAAACTCGTCCTGAGGAAACTCGAAGGTCTGTTCGATCAGGTCTATATACTTGTTTTTCATTTTCTTCGCCTTTATATCACCTACCCGGATCGGCTACATTGATTTATTAAAACCATTCCGCATCGGACGGATCGGTGGAATTTCAAACATGCAAAGTAGGTAAATTATTGCCACATACCCAAAATATCGTGCCGGAATTAATAGATTTTCAATTACAGAGGCTATGTAAGGCCCCATTCCGTATATGATTCCGCGAGGGCGCTATATAGAAAATAATAGCCGGGAGCTCCTGCATTTGAACCTCTCGGAAGGAATTGAAATTTCCTTTTATATGGTGTATATTTGTAGAGTTTTAAAACGACATCAAATGGTTGAAAATCTTATCGCCGGTTATCTCTCATCGGGAAAACGGCTCGTTATACCCGACCTGGGAGCATTCCTGAAAAAGGAGACAGGGGAGAACGTATTCGACGAATTTCTCAAAA
>JAJBVJ010000265.1 GCA_020859875.1 Rikenellaceae bacterium | reverse complement strand
ACCGTCGCAGACCGGGGAATGTCGGTTTCGAGCGCCCACGTGGGAAGGGACTACGACCCGGAGAACGAGCAGCAGGTATGGGACTGGTGGGATCTGGCCCTCGACACCCAGATCGCGGCAGGCTGCCGTTACGCCATCCAGCCCTCTATGCCTATCGGGGATTCGCTGGACGATATTAAAATGTATGCCGACTACTTCTCGAAAGTAGGCGAGATGGCAAATTCCAAAGGAATCCGGTTCGGTTTCCACAACCACAAGGCGGAGTTCGAAAAACGGGACGGGCAGGTGATAATGGACTGTCTGATCGAGAACACCGACCCCGACAAGGTATTTTACGAGCTGGATGTGTACTGGTCGAATATGGGAAACCAGGATCCGGTCGAGTACCTGAACAAATATCCCGGCAGGTTCCCCGTTCTTCATATTAAGGACGAGTCCATAATCGGAGAGAGTGGCCGGCTCGATTTCGAGGCCATCTTCGATGCCGCCTATGCACAGGGGATGGAGGATTACTACGTGGAGGTGGAAGAGTACACCCTTCCGCCGGAAATTTGCGTCCAGCAGAGCTGGGATTATCTAAACAACGCCGCTTTCGTTAAATAATAGTAAAATCTAAAATATCGATACCATGTCTGGTAAAAAAATATCGAGAAGGGAATTTCTCACCCGTGGTGCTGCGGGCCTTGCCGCAATGACGGTCGTTCCGAGCACCGTTTTGGGCAAAGCCGCCGGCAAAACGGCGCCGTCCGACAAACTCAACATAGCCGGTGTCGGCATCGGCGGACGCGGCGGTGCCGTGGTCAAAGCCCTCGACAGCCAGAATATAGTCGCACTGTGCGATGTGGACTGGAAATACTCCCAAAATATGTTCGACCGTTATCCCGATGCCAAAAAATATTGGGACTACCGCCGGATGTTCGACGAGATGGGCAAATCTATCGATGCGGTGGTTGTCGGTACGGCCGACCATACCCATGCGATGATCTCCGCCGACGCACTCACCATGGGAAAGCACGTCTACTGCGAAAAGCCCCTCACACACAGTGTATACGAATCGCGCCTTCTGACCAAACTGGCCGCCAAGCACCGGGTGGCCACCCAGATGGGGAACCAGGGCGCCTCGGGCGAAGGGGTGCGCAAAATATGTGACTGGATCTGGAACGGCGAGATCGGCCAGGTGACCAAGGTAGAGGCCTTCACCGACCGACCGATATGGCCGCAGGGCCTTATGCGACCCGAAAAGGTCGACCCGATTCCCGATACTCTCGACTGGGATCTCTTCATCGGCCCGGCCCCCATGCGGCCGTTCAACCACCTCTACACCCCGTGGAACTGGCGCGGGTGGTGGGATTTCGGCACCGGGGCGCTCGGCGACATGGCATGCCATATCCTTCATCCCGTTTTCAAGGGGCTCGAGCTGGGTTATCCTACAAAGGCACAAGGGAGTTCGACTCCCCTGCTAACAGAGTGTGCACCCAATGCCCAGATGGTCAAACTGACCTTCCCGCAGAGGGCATCGAAATATACCGGGTCGCTTCCCCCGGTGGACGTTTACTGGTATGACGGCGGTTTGCAGCCAGCCCGTCCGGAGGGCGTTCCCGCCGGCACAAGCCTCAACGACGAGGGCGGCGGCGTGATCTTCCACGGCACGAAGGATACCCTTATCTGCGGATGTTACGGTGTACGGCCGTGGCTGGTTTCCGGACGCGAGCCCAAGGTTCCCGAGAGGATGCGCGTAGTGCCGGGCGATAACCATTACGAAGACTTCATACGTGCATGCAAGGAGAGCCCCGCCAACCGCATTCCCACCGCTTCCGACTTCTCGGAAGCCGGGCCTTTCAACGAAATGGTGGTTATGGGCGTGCTGGCCGTGCGCCTGCAGGGACTTAACAAGGAGCTCGAATGGGACGGCGAAAACATGCAGTTCACCAATATTTCGGACAGCGATACGCTTCGTATGATGGTAGAAGACGGCTTCAGCATCAAGGACGGCCATCCCACTTTCAATAAAGTCTGGACGGAACCGTTCAATGCCAAGCAGTTTGCCGACGAGCTGATAAGACACAATTATAGGGAGGGCTGGAAACTGGCCGATATGCCCCGGTAAATTCACACGGTGCCTCGGCCCGCAGTGTGGGCCGAGGCATTAACCGATGCAACCATAGAGAACAATCATAAAAACAAAAGAACTATGAAAACAACATTACGTATTTTAGGCGTTGCCACCGTTTCTGTGGCCATGGTGGCCTGCCTGGGCAAAGGCAACAAAGCCGCAACGGCAGAAGCACAAGACGGCACCGTAGAAGTTGCGGCCCAGGATGACGAGAACATTATCGTCCTTTTTGACGGATCGTCACTCGACGGCTGGAGGGGCTACAACCGCACCGATCTTCCCGCACGCTGGGTGATCGAGGACGGCGCGCTCAAATTCAACGGCTCCGGAGGCGGTGAAGCACAGGAGAACGACGGCGGCGATATTATCTACGATCGTAAGTTCGGCAATTTCGAGCTAACCTTCGAATGGAAAATATCCAAAGGCGGCAATTCCGGAGTATTCTTCTACGCGCAGGAAGTCCCGGGCGAACCGATCTATATCTCCGCCCCGGAATACCAGATCCTCGATAACGAGAATCATCCGGACGCAAAGATGGGCATCCAGGGCAACCGCCAGGCCGGCTCGCTGTACGACATGATCGCCGCAGTTCCGCAGAATGCCAAACCATACGGCGAATGGAACACCGGCGGAATCACCGTTTACAAAGGAACAGTAGCGCATTGGATGAACGGCGAGAACGTTGTAGAATACCACCTGTGGACTCCACAGTGGATTCAGATGATCGACGACAGCAAATTCAGCAAGGATAAATGGCCGCTGGCATACGAACTGCTGACCAACGTGGGCGGCGACGACCGCGAAGGTTACATCGGATTCCAGGATCACGGCGACGATGTATGGTTCCGCAACATAAAGGTTAAACTACTCGACTAACAATAGCCCAATCCGCTAAATACCCTGCCGATATTCGGCAGGGTATTTTTTTTGGCAACATGTATAATATTTTAAAGTATTTACTAAATTTTATTAAGTCTATTTTGAATATTATTTATTTCTGTATTATATTTGCTTTGTATTCATTTAAACTTTATGATATGATGCCATGCCATTGTCCCAGCTGCCATTGTCAGCTCGACGTAAAATCGCTCACGTGTGAATGCTGTAAAACGGAGGTCAGCGGATGCTACAGGCTTCCGACCCTTGCACTGCTTCCGGCCGAAGACCAGCAGTTTATCCTCTCTTTCGTAAGAAGCAGCGGAAGCCTCAAAGAGATGTCCGCCCGGCTCAAACTCAGTTATCCCACGGTAAGGAATATGTTAAACGATATAATTGAAAGGATTGACAGCCATGAAAAATAATCCGAGTTTTGTGGGAAATCCCTTTGTCCGTATTGCGGGAATGAAAGCCTTTTGCATCGGGATAATATTCGTCACGGCCACCGTCCTTATCGGCTATATGTCTCATACCGTATTCATCGGCGAGCTGCAGGTAAAATTCGTAAGGTCGGTCTCACTTATGCAAGCCTTTGCCGTACAGTTCTCTGCTCTGGCGGTAATAGCGGCCGTAATGTATGGTTTCGGCACCGGGCTGAGCCGCAATGTGAGGTTTATCGATATACTGGGCACGGTCACCCTATCACGCTGGCCCCTTGTGCTCTCTGCCATACCCGGTTTTTTTGTCACCCTCGAAGACCCCGACCTTATCCGCGAAAAAGTGCTCAGCGGCAATTATGATGTAGTGAGTCTGATGGCCGCCAGCATAGTCATAATGGCCTTTGCCGTTTATGCGACCGTCCTGCTTTTCAGGGCTTATAAAATATCCACCGGCCTGAAGGGTATACAACTCCGGTGGAGCTTTTTCGCGGCTCTGGCAATATCCGAACTGCTCTCCGCCCTGATCGCATACAAAATGATTTTATAAAGGCGCCCCCCGGCAATAAAAAAGTGCGGAAGAAGCCGCACTTTTTTATTGCTTTTCCGTAAGGTGCTTCCAGAACCGCCGGGGCATGTGCTGCCTTTGGAGGCGGGGATTGACCCGCTCTTTGATCGAGAGGGCCTTGAAATAGTTTTGCCAGAGGGTCTGGAAATATTTTTCGTCCTCGGCCATGAGCGCCGGATCGAGCTTGCCGTCCAGAAGGTGTCCGTCGTCCTCGAGGGTAACTTCGGTAACTTTATCGAGGTCGTAATAGTAACCGTAACGGCGCTTAACGTCGTATATAAGCCACTGCTGGTCGTGGAACCGGTCTTTGAAATAGGGAATTGCCACCGGCAGGGCATTGTGGTCGGGGCTTACGGGGGCGAAGTAGGAGTCGTCCCCGGCCTTCTGGAACCGGACGAACATCTGAAGGTAATGGCCCTCATGGCTCACTTTCTGCGCGATCTTTTTTACCTCGAACACATCCTTGTCGCCGAAATTATAGGCATATCCCTTCGGGTTGTCGATAATTTTGCGGAGATAGCGAAACAAGAGCATATCGCTCCGGGGAAGTTCCGAGAGCCATGTATAGAGCACCATATTCCGCAGTTTGTGCGGGAGCTTGGCCTCGATCCCTTTCCAGACCCTTGTGGCTTTGAGCTTGTCGGTGGTAACATCGTGCGGCTCGGCAAACAGAGGCAGTGTCTCTCCGTGGGGGAGCAGTATTTCCGGAAAGGTTTTCCGGAAATAGGCGTCGAAGAGGGCCGTAAGCAGCCCTTCGAAACTCTTATCGTAACGGAAGACTACCATCGCGGTTATTCGGGGAAGGCGAGCACGGTCTGAGACAGGTCATATCCGCGCCTCGTTTTTCCGCGCGTTAGCTCCCGGCGGACGAATTCCGGACGAAGCTCGTTGACCCCGCATCCGGGGGTGAGTTCGCCGCAGGTTAAGAAATATTGCGCCTTTTTCATCACAACCCCGATCTTTTTCAGGGTCGAGGCGGTGATGCGCGAATAGCGCCGGGACGAAACTATGATTTTAGCCGATTTGACCCCGATCCCCGGCACGCGCAGGATCATCTCATAGTCGGCTCTGTTCACGTCGACCGGGAAGGATTCGGGTTGGCGCAGGGCCCAGGAG
>JAJBVJ010000234.1 GCA_020859875.1 Rikenellaceae bacterium | reverse complement strand
GTCTATAATGTCGGAACCGAACTCTATAAACCTGAAAAAGCTGAAATACCGAGTCTCGTGCCACAGAATGTCGCTTTTTCAACGGCGCTCACCGAGTTTGTGCAGGTTAGCCAGGTAGCGAATTAACATCCATCTTATAATGGCAACCGGAGAAACTTCGGTTGCCATCTTAATTTTTATACAATGATAGTTTCAGATATAAGAAAGTTAATCCACCGTAAGGCCGGGGACACGGAAATATTCCTTGAGATAAAGGAAGGTAAATATATCGAGTTAGACCCGGAAGGCAGAAGTGAATATCCCGAACCGCCGAGTATGTGGGATGAACCTAAAGAAATATTAATCCTAAAAACTAAAGAAGAATGATAATAGAAGAAGGAAAGAAACCCTACAAGAGTGATGCACAGATTCAAACCCTTAAAAACAACCTCATCCGTAAATATAAATTCAGCAGCCACAGAGACTACGGTTCTTCGATACTTCTTCTACAAGGTAAACAAGATGGTAAAACCGTAATGGCAGAAATTTTCCTCGGCCCGGATGTTATCTACAAAGTAGAGACTGCACCTGACACATTCGCATTCACGGAATTTGAGGGGGAGGAAATATCCACTTATAGGATGTTGTAGCTGCCCTTATAATAAAATATAGAACCTTTTAAAGCGTATAGCCCGCTTCGGCGGGCTTATATATGATGAGAACAAACAGCACCGACTTACAAAGAATGGCAAATAAGAGCATCGATAACCTTGGAGAGGTTATCGGCCTGCGTGATGAACTTGCACGGGTGCTTGATGCTGACAAGATAAATGGTTACTCCATCCAGAACACAAAACAGCAAAATGAAGACTACCGTAATTTGCAACTATTGCACTTTCTTCAAAAGCAGGACCTCGAACAGCTTGAACAGCAATTACGGGATGAAACCCGGAGGCGGCTTGCCGATCCCGATTGGGAGAGGCCCATCGTGATGTATGGAGTAAGGAAACAATCCCATAAGTGCATTAAAAAGCAGGAGATAGGAGTAATAATAGACATCATTCCGTGGCAACGGAGAGCCAGGACGGCAGAAACTCATTGGTACGAGATATTACACCGGCGGCCCGCTACCGATTTAGAATGGGACAACTGCAAAGGATGTACCCGCCGCTACCTGATATGGCATTATTTCATCGAGAAAGGATTATCGGTCGACCGCGCCCTCTCCATAATAGCCGAGGACGACCGTAGCCAGTACGGACTATCAACACGAAAAACCTTGTTTTGTGCTTTCGAGGATTACTACGAACGGTCCATAAATTTTATTCCTACCGTCACCCAACAATCATTGTTCTGACAATGCCTGCATCTATCCCAATCAAAAGAATCCAGACGTGGGACGATATTTCTGCCTTCGATCTGCACAGCTACGACTATTATATAATATCGTTCTCTGGAGGGAAAGACAGTATGAGTCTGTTATTATATCTCATAAAGAACGGGGTTCCTTTCCCCAAGTGTGAAATATGGCACCAGGATATTGACGGACGAGGCCCTACCTTTTTTGATTGGGAAGTCACCCCGGCATACTGCAAAGCGGTAGCGGACACGTTCGGTGTGAAATACTACGAACAGTGGAAACAGGGAGGCTTTTACCGTGAAATGATGCGCGAGAACCAATTAACGGCGCCCACCTGCTTTGAAACCGTGGACGGTTATATAAAGATCGTCGGAGGAACCAGGGGGAATCCTTCAACACGTCTATTATTCCCTCAAACATCCTCGGATCTTAAAGTGCGATGGTGTTCGTCCTATCTTAAAATCAATCCTTGCAGTACGGCGCTGTCGAATCAGGAACGCTTTATAGGAAAACGAACCCTCGTCTTATCCGGGTAACGGTGCGGAGCATGTCCGCGGCATTGCCGATTTGGAAAGGGAGATCGGCCGCAGAAGGCTGCCGCTGAGAAGAAATTGGGGCATATTTACCTATATAATAATTCTTCTGCTGGCTCTTTCGCTCGTCTTCACCATATTTTTTCTCGTATACAAATAAAGGGTGCGTGATCCGCGCCCTTTATCTATTTTATAATCATTTGATTGTGAAGCTGAACTTGTGCTCTCCCGCATCGAGGAAAACCAGCGAAGTCTCACCTTGCGGGGCGGTATATTCGCCCTCGACATTTTCCGGCGGATAAAAGGTTGCCCGGCACCCCGCGGGAATCCTTACCGTATAGTTTATTTTAGATCCGCTTTTTTCCCATGACGAGACGATCTCTCCGTACACCGAGTTATGCTTTGCGGTAAAGCTTTCGAGTCCGTCCACGAAATTAGGCCTCAGGATCACATTGCGGAACCCCGGGTTTTTCTCGTCGGGAAATATCCCGCCCAACCCCTTGTACAGCCATGCATTCACCTCTCCGTACATGATGTGGTTAAGTGAAATATCATGCTCCGAATCGATATTCCAGTTCTCATAGAATGTGGTCGCACCGTTTACAATCCACCAGCCCCACGAAGGAAATTCTTCTGCGGAGGCTACCTTATAGGCGGCATCCGCATAACCGTTTTCGCTCAGGGCGTTCAGCAGCGATTTACTTCCCAGCAGACCAACGTCCAGCTTGAAGTCGTTTTCGGCCACTCGTCGGTAGAGGTTCCCGGCCACTTTGCTCCGAAGTTCCAGCGGTGGTACCCCAAAGTAAAGCGGTAGCGACAACTCGGTTTGGCTGCCTTCGCAGTAGATTCCCGTACTGAAATCGAGGAACTCACGGTTTATGGCACTGCGGATATTTTCGGCCAGCTCCTTATATTTTCCGGCATCCTCTTCGTAACCGAAAAGCGCGGCGGCTTTCGACAGTATAAGTGCATTCCGGTAATAAAATACGGAGGATGTCAACTTCTGGTTGCTGCGGGTCTCGACCGGGATCCAGTCGCCCAGACCCCAGTCGGTCAGATAGCCTTCACTGCGAGAGGAGTGGATGTAATCTACATACTTTTTAGCATAGGGATACACCTTCTTCAGCAGAGTCGCATCTCCATAGAACATATATATTTGCCACGGGATTACCGTTATAGTGCTCGTCCAGTCGGGGCCGTTTCCCCAATCGTAGCCCCACCCGGCCGTCGGTATAATCGAAGGAAGCACTCCGTCGGGCCGCTGTTCGTCGATATGGTCTTCGAGCCATTTCTCATAAACGGTTATCGCATCGAAATTGTAGAGGGCGGTTTCGATATTAAGCTGCGCGTCGCCCGTCCATCCGTTCTTTTCCCTTTGGGGGCAGTCGGTCGGGTAGCCGAACAGATTTGCAAGATAACTGCTGTTGGAAGCCGCCCACAATTTTTCTACCGTTTTATTCGAGCAGCCGATCTTGCCGACGGGCTTCACATCGCTGTGAAGTTCGAATGCCGTGAGATTATCTTTATCAAGCTTTAGTGGTTCGGAGCAGTGCACCTCTACATACTGGAATCCTTTATAGTTGAATTTGGGCATAAATTCCGTTATCCCGTCCTTTAAGATTACGATATCAGTCTGGAAAGGATCGGTATCGTCCGTCGGTCTATAATGGCAGTCTATATTCGACATATCGACATGTCCGTCATCACCTAACCTTTCGGCATGAATTAGCCTCAGTTCTACCCCTTCCCTGCCTTCAACCCTCAATTTGACCGACCCGGCGATATTCCGGCCGAAATCATAAATACAACAAGTATCGGATTTTATGTCGATACCTACCGGCCGGAGTTCGTCCGTTACTCTAACCGGTTCCATCTGCTGCGATACAATTTTCTCCGTCGGAGAGGACATTACAATGGCCGTGGCCCATTGGGAATCGTCATACCCTGCCCTGTTCCATCCCGGCATCTGGCGGCGGGCGTCGTAATGTTCCGCTGTATAAATGCTGTTGAATACGATCGGCCCCTGGTCTGTAGTTCTCCAACTGCCGTCGGTGGAGATCGTTTCCACACTTCCGTCGGCGTATTCTATCCGTATATTCAACAGAAAAAGTGGCCTGGCCCGCCAGTAAGCCGTTTCGTAATCCCATACCGCCGTCGACTGGTGGTTGTACCACCCGTTGCCCAGCACGACCCCTACCGCATTGTCGCCTTTTTTTATCCGGTCGGTAATGTCGTATGTGGAATAGAGCGTTCTCTTATCGAACTTGGTATAGCCGGGATCGAGAAAGCGGTCTCCCACCTTTTCTCCGTTAAGAGACAGTTCGTTGTATCCGGCCGAGGTTATATAAGCCCGGGCGGATCTTATTTCGCCCTTTACCTGGAATTCTTTGCGGAAATAGGGAGCCGGGCGGACATCGACCGACCCGCCGTCGGAGATCCATTTGCCCTGCCAGCTCTCCTGCGACACCATCCCCGACTCGAACCGGGATGCCGGCGATAGGTATGTGCTGCCATTGTTGAACTTCACCGCTACCCGCCAGTAATATTTCGTAAACGGCTCGATTTCAATATCCAGAACGGCTGGAAGCACATATGAATCCTCGGTGAGAAACCGTGTTACTTCCGCTTGGAAATCTTCCGCCGGAGAAACTTCCAGAATATATCCCGTAGGACGAATGCCGTCGGGTGCGGACAAATTCCATGTAAACCTTAGCGGAGTACCGTCTACGCCGATCGGTTCGACCATATATTCGCACCGCATGGCCGAAACTCTCGGCGCGGGCCTGGAACAACCGCTGAGCGCTATGCAAAGAACTACCCCCGGCAGGATAGCATAAAATGGTACAGGTCTCTTCATTTCAGATAGGTTTTGGTCGGTTTTAAAACAAAGATAAATTATTTCGCGCTATGTCGAACTCCGTGATTCCGCCTTATTAATGCATTTCCGGGACAATATATCGCATTCCATAAGCGTTTCTTATACGGAAATCGATATACAAACCACCAAAACTATACAAACCCGGGGGAAGCATCTGCTTCCCCTTTCATTTTGTCGGGTAAGGTATATGATTTGTACGATAAGTCACAGAATCGGCTCGGCTTTACCGCCCGGTAAATATTTTGCGGCACAAAACAAATCTATTAATTTTACGGTAAATTATCTTATATGCCTTCCAAAGAAGCGATCCACGCTGCGATCTCCACGCTCCGCAAGGAGCTCGACGACCATAACTTCCGCTATTACGTCCTCAATTC
>JAJBVJ010000086.1 GCA_020859875.1 Rikenellaceae bacterium | reverse complement strand
GCTCCACACGGCCTATTATATCGTCGGAAGTGCCAGAGATCTTCTTAAAAAGGGTATTATTACAAAATCGGGATTCATCGGCCGGACGAAGGTCGTGAGCGAAGACCGGGAGCTGGACGACTTCGTCCGTACCGACACCCGCTATTTCGACCAGGTGATAATAGGCCGCCGGAACGTAGAACTGATAACCAACCACCCGGACGGCTCCTACGTTTTCGTTATGGGGGATAAGGGTGTATGCCAGTCGCTGGTCATAACCGATAAGGAGCGGTTCTGGGGGCGGTCGAAAGTGCTTGTGATAAGTTATAAATAACTAATAAATAGCTGGGATATTTTCCATAAAATATTGTTTTTTAACCGGGATGTCGTATCTTTGCACCTCGATTAACGTTAATTAACAGAAAACACACGAAAATGAAAAAGGGAATACATCCTGAAAATTATCGTTTAGTGGCATTCAAGGATATGTCGAATGACCAGGTGTTTTTGACAAGGTCCGCCGTACAGACCAAAGAAACGATCGTAGTGGACGGCGAAACCTATCCCGTTTATAAGATGGAGATCTCCAATACATCGCACCCTTTCTATACGGGTAAGATGAAACTTGTAGATACCGCCGGACGCGTAGATAAGTTTATGAGCCGTTATCAAAAGCATTACGATAAAAAGAACGCCGCAAAGTAATTTCCGGCATTCGCAGTAAAAAACAGTATCCCGACCGGATGCTGTTTTCTTTATTCCATAAATGCCATGGTAATTCGAGATATTGAAGATTCCAGCTTTTTGAGCCCGGAGGCGTTTCCTTCCGCTGTATATATACTTTTGAGGGCCGCCAAAGCCGAATAATAGCTGTAGACAATAGGATCATTTATGCGAGGGATACGGTATTCATATATGGAGGGGAAATGCGCGAGGGCGTTATCCTTTATTAGTCTTTCAAGTTTTTCTTTATTTCGCTCATATTGTGTGCCTTCCACCGGGAAAGGCATCAGTTGAGATACCATTCCGCAATCCATAACATGTAGTTGCAGTTCCCTGTAAAAGAATCGATCTGCGATATTCGAAAAATATATGGGACGGCAGGCGTAGTTCTGCTCGATGATGTGCATAAGCACGGCACGGTTCGCACTCAGGTAAGTCCTTTGGGTTACTTCTTCGGAGTCTATCTTTGAGTGCATTCTTTCGGATACCAGATCCGGGTCGAGCAGTATCCTGAAACGGTAGTCCTCGGATAAGCCGTAGCGGTCGATCTGGGATGCATTGACGGGAATATCTATTGCAGTCGGCTTCCATTTGTATGGATGCATTTCATAGATAAGATAATCGCTGAGTTTCACCTTTATAGGTTTTACAGCTCCATCCAATCCTTCACGGAGGAATTTTACATACCACGGCCTGTCGAGATAGCCAATGGAAACAATGGTTATATCCGTCCGGTAATTTTCGTGTAGTTGAAGGTAAGAGCATACATCGAACGTAGCATTCCCGCCCGTGAAAAATATTGCATCCTGTTGGCAACCGTCAAGAGTGTTCCGACCGAATTCCCGTAGCCATTCGGGGTAGGCTCCAATATCGTAAGCCTTTTTGTAGAAGTATTTAAGTTTGTCTGCATCCCGCTCATACATCGAAATAAAGGCATTGGCGCTGCATTCCGCTCCATAAAAATATTTCGCGTCGCCATAATCGGGATCGAGTTCGAGAGCCTTTAGTAAATATTCGTACACTTTTTCCGAATAGGAAAAGTCATATCCTGTGACGGGCCTGCTGTCGTAAGCATTGTAATGAGTGAAGAAACCGAGATAATACCATATCTGCGGGTCTTCGGGCGTTTCGACCGCCGCTTTCTGCATTAAAGCTATGGCTTCAGTGTAATGTTCGGCCTTAAATTCTTCGAGGGCCTGTGATTTCAGGTCCTGTGATAACGCCTGCATATATAGAAATGATGTCAGGACGGTGATAATGCAGTATTTCATAACCGGTAGTTTATGGACTTTATTAAGTAGACGCATGAAGTATGCTAACGAAACATTCGCCCGTATATTCCGTGTCATAAATCGATCGCGGTTACAGGTTCGATTCGACCCATCCGGTCAGTTCCACGAAATCTTCTACCGACAGCCTTTCCGCCCGTTCGTTGAAAAGGCGGTGTTCCTGTCCGTTGAAATTGCCGAATGCACTCCGGAGAGCATTTCGGAGCATCTTGCGGCGCTGCCCGAACGATGCTTTTACCACCTTTAAGAACAGAGCTTCGTTACAGCCCAACTCACCCTTTTCATTTCTCTTCAGCCTGATTACCGCACTTTTAACCTTTGGGGGCGGGTTGAATACGCTTTCGTTAACAGTAAAAAGGTATTCGATGTCGTACCAGGCCTGCAGAAGTACGCTCAGTATTCCGTAAAGTTTGCTTCCGGGAGGTTCCGCAATGCGTTCGGCAACCTCCTTCTGCACCATCCCCACTACCTCGGGAATGAAATCCCGGTTGTCGAGAACCTTAAAAAATATTTGGGACGAAATATTGTACGGGAAATTTCCACAAATGGTCAACGAATCGTAGCCGGCGAACTTTTCCCGGATATTCATTTTAAGGAAATCCTCGTGGGAAAGCCTTTCTCGGGCAAAATCGGGGAAAGTCGACTGTAAATAAACGATGCTTTCGGCATCGACTTCCGCCCCGTAGGTTACAATATCTTCCCGGTCAAGGAGATATTGCGTCAAAACCCCTGTGCCGCTGCCCACTTCGAGCACGGCTGCCGGGTTGTCAGGTGTTCCTCCTCCGACGGACGTTGCTATTTTTCGTGCTATATTGAAGTCGGTAAGGAAGTGTTGGCCGAGGTGCTTCTTGGCCCTTACGCTATTATTATCCTGCATCGGGAGATCTATTTGCCGGGCTAATTGCCCAGTTCACTCATGAATTTTATCCTTATGAGCCTTACTTCATCTTCGGTATATTCCGGGCCGAGTTCCTGCATGGCGTCGTCTATGGAGTCTGTCTGGGCTTCTTCACGGAAATAATCGTATATATCCGCCGCTTTATCCTCGTCGATGGCCTCCTTGATGTAGTAGTCCACATTGAGTTTTGTCCCGGAATTTATGATGGCCTCGATCTCCGACAGGAGCTCGGGATATTCCATGTTTTTGGCGCGGGCAATGTCCTCGAAATCCATCTTCCGGTCGATACTCTGGATGATGTAGACCTTATTCGTGCTTTTGTTCACCACGCTCTTAACCACCATATCCTGCGGCCGGTCTATTTCGTTCTCATCCACATAGGCCTTTATCAGCTCTATGAATTCCTTGCCGAATTTTTTTGCCTTTCCGGCACCGACACCGCTGATATTCTGCATCTCCTCGAGGGTAATGGGGTATTGTATCGACATATCTTCCAGAGAGGGATCCTGGAAGATAACAAAGGGCGGCAGGTCGTTGGCCCGGGCAACTTTTTTCCGCAGATCCTTGAGCATGGCGAACAGCTGTTGGTCGGCAGCACCGGTGCCGGGCTTGTCCGAGGGCATTATCGGTTCATTGTCGCTGTCGCCGGAGTCGTAGACATGGTCGAGGGTGACCTGTACGGGGAAAGGATTTTGGAGGAACTCGAGGCCTTTGGCATTCAGGGATATAAAACCGTAGTTTTCGATGTTTTTATTTATCAGACCCAATATAAGGCCCTGCCGTATAACGGCCCCCCAGAATTTGTCGGAGTGCTCCTTGCCACATCCGTACCACGATTCCCTGTGGTGGCCGTAGGATTTTATCATGGCGGTGGTGCGTCCTATCAGAAGGTTCACCAGGTAGTCGATCTTGAATTTATCCCCGATCTTGCCGAGTACATCAAGCGCAAAGCGCATGTGGGGGGTGGCCTCTATCCGGGGTTTGGGATTGAGACAGTTGTCGCAGCTGCCGCAGTTATCTTCCGTATATTCCTCGCCGAAATAGTGGAGCAGGCTTTTACGCCGGCAGATCGAAGATTCGGCGTATGAGACCGTCTCCAGAAGCAGGAGTTTCCCTATTTCCTGTTCGCCGACGGGCTTTCCCTGCATGAACTTTTCGAGCTTCTGTATGTCCCTGTAACTGTAAAAGGTGATGCATTTGCCTTCACCCCCGTCCCTCCCGGCACGTCCTGTCTCCTGATAGTAGCCTTCGAGGCTCTTGGGAATATCGTAATGTATGACATACCGGACGTCGGGTTTATCTATTCCCATGCCGAAGGCGATGGTCGCCACTATTACTTCCGCTTTTTCCATAAGAAACTTGTCCTGGTTCTGAGCCCTTGTGGTAGCGTCCATGCCGGCATGGTAGGGCAGGGCCTTAACGTTGTTCGCAACAAGAAGTTCCGCTAATTCTTCCACCTTCTTGCGGCTGAGGCAGTAAATTATACCCGACTGACCCTCGTGCTGTCGGACGTATTTGATGATTTCGCGGGCGGCATCGGTCTTGGGGCGTATCTCGTAATAGAGGTTCGGGCGGTTGAACGACGATTTGAATACGGCCGCATCCTGCATGCCGAGGTTTTTCTGTATGTCGAGCTGTACCTTTGGAGTGGCCGTAGCCGTGAGGGCGATCAGCGGTGCGGTACCAATCTCGTTGATTATAGGGCGAATGCGCCTGTACTCCGGCCGGAAGTCGTGGCCCCATTCAGATATGCAGTGAGCCTCGTCAATGGCATAGAAAGATACCTTTATTTTGCGCAGAAACGCAACGTTATCGTCTTTGGTAAGGGACTCGGGGGCGAAGTAGAGAAGTTTGGTTTTGCCTGCGGCCACATCCTGGCGAACTTTTGCGATAGCGGCTTTATTTAGAGAAGAATTCAGGAAATGGGCAACGCCGTCCTCGGAGCTGAATGCACGCATAGAGTCCACCTGGTTCTTCATCAATGCTATAAGCGGCGATATGACTATGGCTACCCCGTCCATAATCAGGGCGGGAAGCTGGTAACAGAGGGATTTTCCCCCACCGGTGGGCATAAGAACAAAAGTGTCCTTACCGGCAAGGACATTCCTGATTACGGACTCCTGGGTGCCTTTGAATGAGGAAAAGCCGAAATATTCCCTCAGTTTCTCGTGCAACAAGGCGTCTTGAAGACGATTCATATTTAATATCTTTCCTTTCTCGGATTAACGGGCAGTAAACTATATATAAGCTAAG
>JAJBVJ010000200.1 GCA_020859875.1 Rikenellaceae bacterium | reverse complement strand
AGGGCCCCCGCCGGCAGGCGAGGGGATCTGTAATCCCCCCATCTACAACGTCAGCGTTTTGATCCTCATTTCTGCCGGGTGATTATGTGTTTGCCAGGGCCCCGCCGGCAGGCGAGGGGATCTGTAATCCCCCCGTTCGCTCTCCGACAATATGGCCGGTAAACGGCAATATCAACATTAACATCCGGTTCAGACCAAATATGGATCGGGTATTTATCCGAAAAACTTCCCGATGAATTCTTCCCTATATCCTAATCCGATGGCAATTTCATATTTCCCTATGAATATATCGTGGGTATCGAAAGATTCGATCCGGTCCGTGTTGACTATATAGGATTTGTTAACCCGCATATAATTGGCGGGAAGAAGACCCTCCATATGTTTTAAAGTCATTTTGGTAATTATCCTTTTATCGTCGAGCTGGATTATAATATAATCTTTCAGTCCCTCCACAAACAGGATATCCGCATGGGAAATCTTATAAAAACGTTTGTCCGATTTGACCAGAATGAAGTCTTCCCGCCCTTCGCTGAAACTTTGTTTCTCGTCGCCCGTCAGCAGTTCATGGTATGCGATCGCCTTGTTGGCCGCCTTCTCGAATTTTTCGTATGAAACAGGTTTGACCAGGTAATCGACCGCGTCCACCTCGTAACTTTCCAATGCGTATTCGCCGTATGCGGTGCAAAAGACAACCAATGTAGTTCGGGGAATCGTCCGGGCGAATTCGATTCCGGTCACGCCGGGCATCCGGATATCCAGAAATATCAACTCTACCGGATTCTCGGCAATATACGAACCGGCCGACCGGGCATTATTGAATTTTCCTTTCAACACAAGTTTCCCGTGACGGGATATAAGCCGTTCCATCGCTTCCCGCGCCAGAGGCTCGTCGTCCACAATAATGCAGTTCATAATTCGAGATTTAATATTACCGTATAAGTGTCCTCGGTATCCATAATTTTTAATTCATGGCGATCGGGAAATAGCAGTTCGAGGCGGCGGCGGATATTTTTCAGCCCGAGTCCTCCGACTTTTACCTCTGCCGACGGGATATCCGGCTTGGAATTTTCGCAAGTGAAACCCAACTTCCCGTCCCGTGCGCTGAATCGGATATCCACATAACTTATGGTGTCGCTATCCGCATTGTGCTTGACGGCATTCTCCACGAACGGAATAAAAATCAGCGGTGGGATATCGATCTGTTCAACCGTGCCGTCGACCTCGATACCGTATTTGAATCTATCCCGCCTTACTTTTTCCAGATCGAGGAAGTCCCGTATAAATTTAATATCGTCCTGCAGTCTCACCGAATCTTTCGAACTGTCTTCGATCTGGTATTTCAACATTTCCTCCAGGCGGAGCAAAACGTTTACGGCATCGGGGCTTTGCTTATTGACAAGCATGTAAGCGTTATTGAGCATATTGAAAAGGAAATGGGGATTTATCTGTTTTTTGAGTAAATTCAATTCCGATTCGAGGGTCGCACTCTCCAACGCGGCCAAACGGCGGTTGGATACGAGCCATTGCCGCATAACGACAATGGCGGAAGTTCCCATAAAAAACAGGGAAAGGGATACCATAGACGATATTACATTTACAGGGCCTGCGGCCATCTCATTCCTGTCCGGCCCCCATATATTCGATGACAATGTCATTATAATTATGATAAGGAGCATACAGCCGATCATTCCCCCGATATAAGGTAACCACCTTCCACGTAGTATATATTTTGGTGTCAGATAAAAAATATTCACATAGAGTGAAAAAGCCATTGCGATGAAGTAGGCGGCCCATACGGATATCCGGTCGGGGGTGAAAACCAAAGCGACATTTCCCAGATCGTAAAAAATATCGATAGTAATAAACAGGACTCCAAGGTTGAGTAACAGATGCCGAAACCAGCGCAGCCGGCTTCCCAGCAGTATATCTTCGACTATTTTATTCCCGTTCATGGTTTTAAGTATTTTCGTGGTAATGTAAGGATGTAGCGGCATATTCCGTTAGAGTGGAATTGTTCCAGCCCGTACAATCCGCCGTAAATTAGTCCGAGTCTTGAACGAAGGGAAGAAAAGTCGGTAAATGCATCAGGGTTGTCCGTATGGAATTTACAATCGAACACCAGGCCATCGGGTTTATAGGTGAACATTATATCCAATTCAGAGTCTTCATTTATTTTTTCCGCCGCCGCCGCCACTAATGGAGACAGAATGAGGGGAGGAATTAGCATTTGATATGTTTCACCGCTATAACGGATATCGTAAGTAAATCTCTTTCCGGTCAAAATAGAGAGACTGAGGTATTCGGTCAAGAACTTTATTTCCTTATTTACCGCAACTGCGCTGTTTTCTCCTTCGTACAATTGATAACGAAGCATACCGCTCAGGCTCATTATCATATCCTCGGCAAGTTTCGGTGCGTTTTCACAAACGGCGGAGGCCGAACGCAGGGTATTGAATAAAAATCCCGGATTAAGCTGGCCCTTTAGGGCCGAAAGCTCGGAGGCTAGTTTCCTGTTCTGTAAACGGGCTATTTCCCTGTCTTCTGTAACCCAATTTTTCAATAATATGGATACGGCTATTCCCGTAAAGCATATAAAATACATCACGAAATCCATAAGGGATACCACCAGGAGCGTGAAAGAAATCCCCTCACCGCTTACATTGGGTATATTCCACCACCGTGATACCGCATAATTCTGCCCCCAGAGAAGCACGATAGCCGCGGTTACGGTGAGGAAAGAGATCAAAAAATACTTCCCGTATTTTTTCCGGAGCATATATCGCGGTACAAGAACCGTTGCATGAACCATTCCTCCGCCGATAAAAACCAGGGAAGTGAAGAGCACTATCAGGTAAAATCCATTTCCGAGCAGGGGACGGTACCGTATAAAAATATATTCGTTCTGATTCAGTGCGACTGCGGCTATTGCGAGAATCAAAAGGGCATACCTCGCTTTGCTGAACCGCGGAGCGGTCAAAAATTCCGTGATAAAATTACCTTCGCGGTGGCGTGAGCCTTCGATCTTCTTTCCCATATAATCCGCTAAATTAAACATAATCGTTCATGCCCGGCTAAAACTGTATCTTGTAACTTATATTGGGAATGGAGGTGGCGCTGAACATTTTGTCGATATTGCCGGTCTTCAGGTTATAGGAATCTCCGTAATATTCCTTATAGCGTGTTGCATTCAGCATTTTGAGAGCAAACTCGTGGGCGACCCTGCGGCGGTTGAGTGTGTAGCTGATATTGAAATTTGCAAGGAATACAGGGTCGAGTTGTTTGGAAAAAGCACGGTCGGTGTCATATACAACACTTAAGTCCGGTTGCGCGAGGGTAGCATCCCTGTCGACTGGTGTGTAACGTTCGCCGCCCTGGAATGTTAATTTTACATTTACGCTCAGGATATTCTCTTTTTTCCGTCCCAACATCCATTCCTTGCCCCCGAGTATATTAAAAATATAGTTCTTGTTGTATCGGGTATCCCTCCATACGCCGTCGCCGCCATGGTACTCCGATTGAAACAGGGATAAGGTAGCCATATAGTAAAACCCACGGTGAAGGTATCTCTCCAAGGTCAAATCGATACCGTAATTCCGTCCGTTACCTTTATTGACGAATGCATCCTCGACGTAAAAATCGTTACGGTTTATCGTAGATTCGGAAGTTCCCTCTACTACCGGTACATTATAAAGATACTGGTAAAAGGGTTCCACTCGGAAATGTATGCGGTCTGAAATATCGTACCCGAACGAAAGCAGCAGGTGGTGGGCTTTCGTAAACCCGAGGTTCCGGTTGACATCGTTGCTACCCGTGAGCGGTGTTCGTACATAATACACATCCATTTTCTCCATCCGACTGTGCAGTCCGTAAGAGAATGCCAATGAACTTTTACGTCCCGACCTCCATTTAACACTTGCCCGGGGTTCTATACTCTTGGTATCGTTCATGGTTAATATTTTTCCGTAAACTCCGGCATTGAAGGTTAAACGGTCGTTGAGGGATATTGAGGACAGGGAGTAGGCAGAGATCAGGTTTGTCGCACCGTCCCCTTTCGATATATTTTCCAGCGGGTCGCCAATAAAGGGAGCCATATCCATAAACATATCGTAATACATCCTTGTGAAGGTAAAGCCCGTTTTATTGGTATGACGGGCACCGAATTTTTTCGTGTAGGCAGAGGTCAGGATCAGATTGGTGCTTTGCCTGTCCAGATCGAGATAAGGGGACTTCACAAGGTCGTCGTCATAGCTGTTTTCGTACCCTTTATGGCTGGAATAGGTCACCGCGAATGTGGTTTTGAGAACCGATCGATTGCGGAAAAGGTAACGGTTGGAAATACCGGCGGCACCCATCGACTGTTTCATCCTGGAAGCCATCCGCTCGTGCAGGTGTTCCCATTTTTCCCTGTCTTCGGATTTCTCATCGTATTTGTCGATCAAACCTGTTGCCCATACTGAAAAAGTGCCGGCTCCGGTCGTCGGAAAATTCATTTTAAGGTTCAGGTCCGGATAATCGAAAGATCCGCCCAGATCCTGGCTTTTATCCAGTTTCGAAATAAGTCCAAGTGTGGAATAGCGGTAATTAAAAATATAAGATGCGTTACTGCTCTTCCCGAAAGGGCCTTCGGATGCCACGTCTAAACCCAGGACACCGACCTGTACCGTATTTTCATAACTCCGGTTATTGCCGTTACGGAGCTTCATATCGAACACACCCGATACCGCATTCCCGTATTCGGCCGGGAAAGTACCGGTAAAGAAATCCGAATTACCCAGAACATGGCTGCTGAGCGAAGAGAGGATGCCCCCGCCGAGTATGGATATGTCGGCGTAATGATTCGGATTCGGTATTTCGACATCTTCCAGCTTCCATTGCAGAAGATGAGGGGCATTACCATGAACGGAGATTCCGTTGTTGGTAACGCTGGGTGAAACTCCGGCGAACGAACTGACAAGCCGTGCCGGGTCGTCCATTCCTCCGGCATAGCGGCTTGCTTCTTCCACCGAGAACATACGGCCTCCGGCTAGTGCCATCTGGTTCAGCGGCTCCTGCTTACTTACCCGGGGACGGACTACCACATCTTCCATGCTTTGTGTCATCTCATTCATGGAAATCTCGATAACTACTTCTTTGGCAGATGTAACCAGCACTTCTCTTATTACGGCCGGTTCATA
>JAJBVJ010000171.1 GCA_020859875.1 Rikenellaceae bacterium | reverse complement strand
ATATAATATTATATAACCCCTATTTTTTTTATCTCATAAGGTTTTAAGAATTCCCCCTTCTTAAAACCTTCGTCTTTCTTACAGTGCAAATGTAAACAGGAATATTCAAACGATTATTTACATTTTTCCTGAAACACTTTACACATTTTTAATAATGTAAAATAGCCGATTTATGGTTAATCTAAAGCTGTTGAGCCTTAAAATCGTCCGAGTGGAGCTTTGTCATCAGCTCCGTGGGAGTGCATCCGAACTGCTGTTTACAGAAGCGGGTAAAGTGGGTCGGTGAATTGAAATTGAACTTTATCATCACGTCGCTGATGGTAACGCCAGGCTCCGAGAGATGGTATTTTACATGTTTGGCTATCTGTTTGAGCATCCATTGCCGCGCCGGCATACCGAATTCTTCCTTGAAGACCGCGTCGAAATGGCTGCGTCCCATGCGCGATAGTTCTGCCAGTTCGGATACGCTGCTCACCTTCAGGTAATTCTCGAGCACCAAAGCTTTGAAATCGAGTGAGTTGCCTATGATGGGGTAGAGCAGTTCGGCCAGTTCGTCTTTTTTATAGAACCAACGCAGTATCAAAAAGAGTTCTCTCTGCTTGAGTTCGTGGAAGTGTTCGCAGTTTATTCCCTGTTGCATATAATATTTAAGCGAATCGAGGAAGGAATAGAGCTGGTTTATGATCGGCAGAGGGCGGAAGTCGTAATCTATGGTACGGCAAATGGGCCAGTAGGAGTGGATATTCAGCTTATCGCACACGTTGTTTATGACATCGAAAAGGCAGGTTATCACTGCGCTCTTTTGCGAAGAGCGGCTGACACCTATGGAGCCTTTCGGAATGAAGAGTATTTCTCCTTTTTTGAAAGTCCTGTTGGTGAATTCGTTGCAGGTGACGGTAAGTTCCCCTTCGAGGACAAAGATCATAAGGTTGTAGGGCTCGTCGTCGAAATAGAAATAACTTCCCGCTTCGTCTTCCCTGTAACGGAAACTGCATCGGTAATCGGAAACGTAGTGGCGGCACGACAAATGCTCACGCACATACAAAAGGTCTCCTGCCATAATCTCGAGGGTTAATATTTATTAATCGGGGTACTCGAAAACTGAATAAAGTGGGGCCTGAATCTCTCGGAATATAATATTCCGACTACAAAATTACCCATATTTTCAATAAAACAAAACCCCTTGTGGATCAAAAGGAGTGTAGGATGTTCCGTTAGGTTTTTAAAATGCGGGATAAAAGCCGAATATTTTATTCGCTGTCGGAAATATCTATAAGGCCGTTTATCACGGCGTAGATAGTAAGTGCCGAGACCGTCTTTATGCCCGTCTTCCGGGTTATGTTTTTTCGGTGGGAGATGACGGTATGGACGGAAATATTGTGCCGGGAGGCGATCTCCTTGTTTGTGGCGCCTTTGGCAACCGAAATCAGTATCTCCTTCTCCCGTTCGGAAAGCTCGTAGCTTATTGCCGTATCCTGGGCTCCCGTCTTTTCGTCCATAGCCGTGCGGAGTTTCCTGATTATTTGCCTCGGCTCGTCGTGGATGGTTATAACCGCATCGAATTGCTTGAGAAGTGTCTCGGGATAGAGCTCGTAGGCAATACCCACAAGAAGACACTCCTGCAAAAAAGGGTATTGCACCCTGACGGACTGGGTTCTACCCCGGTCGACAATGGAAGGATTGAGGATAACGATGTCCGGGTCGAGCATCCGAAGCCTCTCCCCGATATAATTGTTTTCGGGAATAACACCCGCAACCTCATACCCTCCGCTTTGGGAGAGTACGGTGCTTATACCGGTAGCCACGATTGCCGACGGCTCTACCAGGGCCACCCTGAACCTTCCGCTGTCTTTCATTGTCCCACGGTTTTTCCCAGTTGAGAAACCAGCGGTATGAGTACCAAATCTTCGATTGTGGTGTGCCGCTTGAGGTCTTCTTCCAGACGGAAAATATCGTACAGCATTTCGGAACGAACTTCCGGGCAGCAATCTGCCGGCAGGTATTTCAGCAGGATATTTTTAAGGTCGTTCAGCTTTTCCTCGATATTGGTGTGGTTCTCTTCGAAACGGGGAATCGAATAGCCTTTGGCTTTTTTGCCGGAAAGCAATCCCTTCATATATGGGAAAACTTCCGTCTCTTCATATTCGAAGTGGTTTTCAAGCTCCGTACGGTAACCTTCGAAAAACCGTCGCAGCATCTTCCCGTGCAGCGGATCGCACCCCTGTTCGATCACCGTGAGTTTAGCGCTCATGGAGGGTATTTGGCGGAACCTGAAATATTCGTGGGACTGGTGCAGGTATTCGACGATGCCGCTTATGTCGGTGCTTTTCAGGCATGCCGAGTCCGGAACGTAGCCTTCGCGGCTGTGCACCGAACAAATAAGCATGAACAGTTCGACCGGTATACCCGACTGGGCACACGCCTCGCTAACCCGTTTTTCGCCGAACCCGAGCCCTATACCCGTCCTTTCGAGAACAGGGAGGAGGCGGTGGTCTTCAAGTATTAGGTCGGCCAGTTTCATTTCGCCGCTCCCGTCGAAGGGCAGCCGCATAGGTTCGTTCGGTGAATCCCCATCCCGGGAGGGTAACGTTTTATATTTCATTTGCGGATCTTTTCTGCAAAATTAACCATTATATCCCGCCGGATAAACCCCCTTTAAGGTCATAATGGTCTTGCAATTTACCTATTTTTCGGGATTGATGAAAACCCGTGCCACCGCGACCTTTGTACCAGTTTGTTATGAATCAGAATCTGTAAGCCAGCAGATGTTGCAAAAAACCGCGGAGTTCCATAGCTCCGCGGTTTTTGTATTCTGACGGTTGCTATGAACCAAAAAACTATCCGTTACTTCGGCGGAGCTGTTTCAGGTAGCCTGTGGTTTTTTTGCGGTTTTCGAAGACTCCGCGGAAAAATGCCAGAGCAAAAAGGCAAAAATAGGGATTCCAGCCCCGGCGGGCTGCATACTTGACGGAAAAGTCGTGGATGGATTCCGAGTCTTTGCAAAGCCTCTTTAAGTTGGATATACAGGACAGTCTCGACATATAACCGAAAGACATGCGGTTAATATCGATCACCATAAAATCGAAAGTAAGGTCAGAATTCAGGCTGTAAAGTACATTGGTGTTTGTAAAATCCTTATGCTCCACCCCTTTTTCATGGAGCGTGGCGGTAAAATCGACCAGAGCGGTCAGGCCCATGGCCCGGATATATTTTTCTTCCAGGATAAGGTCGCGTACCGGTTTAAAGTCGGTATACTGCGTTATCAGATAACAGTCGGAAATAAGCCCTTTTTCCTTTATATTAATGGATGCGATAGGAACCGGGGTGCCGACACCGAGGCTTTTGAGTTCCATGGCGTTACGGTAGGCCCTTTCCGCTTTCGTTCCCCGGAAAAAGGTATACATCAACCGGTTGAATTTATGTGGTTTTTTAAACCTCTTTACCACGATTTTTTCTCCGTCGACGTCGAATACCTTAACCTGGTTGCGGATATTATAGACAAGCTCGCCCCCCTCTTCGAAGCCTCCGCATGGAATCATGTCGATGAATCCGGTAAGGTGGCGGTATTTTTCGTTGATGATTTTTTTCATAAAATAAAGCTGGCCTTTTCCTCTTAATACGTCCGAATCGCCTGTTTTGGTGTGGACGTTAATCCGGAAAAAATGTCCTTTTGTGCTTTTTAGGGGTGGACACTACCAAACGTTTAATAAAGGTACGAAAAAATCAGTTGAAAAAAACCGGGAAAGAGTCCTCTTTCCCGGTCTTGACCAATTTCCGCCGCAGTGATTAATTTTTGATGTCTACCGTCTTTTTTATATATGCATAGTGCGAACCGAACCTATCGAATGCCGCTTTTTCGAGCTCTTCGCGGTGGTCGGGGTGGGCGATGCTTATTATCAGGCGGGCCCGCTCCTGGAGGGTTTTGCCGTAGACGTTTACGGCGCCGTATTCGGTCACTACCCAGTGTAGATGGGCGCGGGTGGTTACCACCCCTGCACCCGGGGTCAATACGGGCGCTATCTTGCTTACGCCTTTGTTGGTAGCCGATGGCATGGCCAGGATCGCCTTTCCGCCTTCCGAGCGGGAAGCTCCGTACATAAAGTCCACCTGGCCGCCGACACCCGAGTAGAATATGGTTCCTATCGAGTCGGCGCACACCTGGCCGGTGATGTCCACCTGCAGGGCCGAATTGATCGCAGTTACCTTCGGATTACGGGCGATGATGAACGGGTCGTTCGTATAGGCCACATCCATCATGGCAACCCCCGGGTTATTGTCTATAAAATCGTAAACGGCCTGCGATCCCATCAGGAATGTGGAAACCATTTTGCCTTTGTCGATCGCTTTGTTCATGCCGTTGATCACGCCCTTTTCCACCAGCGGAAGCACTCCGTCGGCAAACATTTCGGTGTGGATACCCAGGTTTTTATGGTTACCGAGCTGGGAAAGGACGGCATTCGGGATCGCCCCGATACCCATCTGAAGGCATGCCCCGTCCTCGATAAGGCCGGCGCAGTTGCGACCGATCGCACACTCGATGTCAGTGGGCTCCGAGAAATGGCCTTCCATGAGCGGTTTGTCGTCCTCGACGAAAATGTCTATTTGGGCGGCATGTATAAACGCATCGCCGAAAGCACGCGGAACATGTTTGTTCACCACGGCTATCACGGTCTTTGCACACTCCACGGCCGCAAGCGTCGCGTCGACCGAGGTGCCGAGTGATACATATCCGTGTTTGTCCGGCGGAGAGACCTGGATCATTGCCACATCGCACGGGAGCACGCCCGAGCGGTAGAGTTTTTGTGTTTCGCTCAAAAATACCGGGATATAATCTGCCGAGCCCGCCTGTGTATCTTTGCGAACGTTGCCCCCCACGAAGAAGGAGTCGAGCTGAAATATGCCTTCATATTTGGCATTGGTATAGGGGGCAGGGCCCTCGGTGTGGAGATGGTGGATATGTACGTCTTTCAGCTGGCCGCTGTCACCGCGGCGGCACATGGCGTCGATAAGGCACTGGGGAGCGCTGGCGACGCTGCTAAGGTGTACATGGTCGCCGCTCTTGATTACCTCTACCGCCTGGTCGGCGGTAACGAATTTGATCTGGCTATTCATTTTAGCTATTATTATCGGTTATCGTTTTTGCTGTTGGTGTTCCGGTACTTGAATCTATTATTGTTATTTTTCTAACAGGGCGTAAAAATAATAATTATATTTGATAAATTCAGGGATATGTCGGCA
>JAJBVJ010000118.1 GCA_020859875.1 Rikenellaceae bacterium | reverse complement strand
GTTCTCTATATCTTCATATATTTTATCCAGTTTCATGTATTTATACTGCATTACCTCCTCGGGATCGCATCTCGGAATCATATCCGATATTCCCGTAAAAATATGATCGTACTCATATTCGGTAAGTCCGTTTCCCACCGGTTCTTTATAAATAAAAGACTTTCGGTATACCAGCCGGGCCACAAGGCCCATTTCCTGCTGCAAGCGCCGTGATGCTGCCTGCGGCAGACTCTCTCCCGGAAGCGGATGGGTGCAGCACGCATTGGCCCACAATCGGGGTGAATGGTATTTCCCCATTGCCCTTCTTTGTAACAGCATTTCCCCGTGGCGGTGGAAGATCAAAACGGGAACGGCTCTGTGAAGCAGACCATTGATATGGGCCTCCATTTTTGCCGATACTCCTACCTGATTGTCGCCGCGGTCTACAAGAATCACCATCTCATAAAAATTTAGATGTCAGGCAAGCCTTTCCCAGAAGAAAAAGCTTTTTTCGGTCGGACACTCTTATTCGCCGCCGCATCAAAACTTCCGCCGGAGTTTTCCGGATAATTTCTGCCAGTGCCAAATAATATAGATAGGCGGTATAGACCCCGAGCCGTGCACCCGGCGGAAGCCGTTTGATACCCTGTTCGGCTACTTTGAATTCTTCGAATATATCGGCGAGGATTCGGCTTTTGCCCGTCTCGTCGATCCCGTCGTTCGAAATAGCCGGAAAATAGACTCTGTGCAGTCCCGAAATATCGTTTTGCAGGTCCCTTAAAAAATTCACCTTCTGGAAAGCCGACCCGAGCCTGACGGCATAAGGCGCCAGCCGCTGATATTGGGCATCGTCGCCGTCCACAAAAATTTTAAGGCACATCAGGCCCACTACTTCCGCAGATCCGTAGATATAGCGTTCCAGTTTTTCATTGTCGTAGCTGCAAGGTTCGAGATCCATTTTCATACTCGAGATGAAACTATCGACGAGCTGTCCCTCTATTTTGTATTTTTTTACGGTCGACTGGAAAGAATGCAGCACCGGATTCGTGCTGATTCCACGCCGAAGAGCAAGGCGATATTCCCGCTCGAACTCTTCGAGAAGTGCCCTGCGGTCGTAACCATGAAAAGAATCTACAATTTCGTCGGCGAGGCGTACAAAACCATAAAGGGAATAAATGGCCGGCCGTATTTTTGGTGATAGACACCTCGCGCCGATCGAAAAGGATGTACTGTATCTGCCGGTAATAAGCCTGCTTATTTCGAACGATACGTCACAATATAATTTCTGCATCGGTATTCATTTATGTCCGTCGATAAAATCCATAACTGCCGAAGAGGCCACCTTTCCTGAAACGAGAGCCGTCGGCACACCCGGCCCGGGAACGGTCAATTGTCCGGCAAAGAAAAGGTTTCCCAGCTTTTTGCTTCGCACCGACGGCCTCATGAAAGCGGTCTGTTTCAGGGTATTTGCCAGTCCGTAGGCGTTTCCTTTATACGAGTTATAATCCGATATAAAATCGGTACAACCGTAACTTCTGTAAAACAGCACATAATCCCGCAATCTTTGCCCGGTGAGAGATTCCATCCGGCGTATGATATGATCGAAATACTGTTGCTTGATGAGGTCGTTTTCCTCTAACCCGGGAGCGGTAGGAATAAGGATTATTGCGGTTTCCCCATCTTCCGGCCCGAGCGAAGGGTCGCTTCGTGTGGGAAAACTCGCATAGAACATGGGCTCGTCCGGCCATCGGGGCTGGTCATAAATATCACGTGCATGCTCTCGGAAAGATGTATCGAAAAACAGGGTGTGATGGGCGATGTTTTCGATTTTTTTTTCAAACCCGATATAAAAGAGGATTGCCGACGGGGCAAATGTACGTTTATTCCAATATTCGGGATTATAATTCCGTTTCCCGGCCGGAAGGAGCGATTCGGTATGCGCATAATCGGCACCCGATACGATGACTTCCGTCGGAATAAACCGGCCGTTTATTTCAATTCCTGTCGCCCTGTTACCGTTCGTATGGATAGCGGTAATTTCCGAATTCATTTGGTAACGGACTCCCAAATTCTCCCCCAACTTTTTAATTCCTTCCGCCACCTGTACCATGCCTCCTTCCACATGCCAGGAGCCGAGGATCATATCGGCGTAGTTCATAAAACGGTAAAACGACGGTGTATATTCTGGCTTCGCTCCAAGGAATAGAACGGGAAATTCCAACATTTGCCGGATCCTTTCGTCCCGAAACGAACGGGCCACCCGACGGGAAAGATTCCCCGTGAATTGAGGTATTCGTGAAATAGTTTGCGGCATTACCAGTTCGAACGGACTTCTGGCCGATTTGTAGATGACCTTATCGATAGCGACACGGTAGTTGAAACGAGCAGATCGGAGGTATCTCCTGAGTTCATTCCCACTTCCGGCTTCAAGATCGTCGAAAGCCTCCGCTAAACGGTCGGGGTCTGCCGGCTGGTCGAAATAATCTCCCGGTCCGAAATAGATGCGGTAACCCGGGTCGAGGCGGCGGACGGTATAGAAATGTTGCGGTACCGTACCGAAATCGGCAAAAAAACTTTCGAATATGTCGGGCATCCAGTAGAAGGTAGGGCCCATATCGAACCGGAAACCCCGATGCGAAAATTGCCGCGCACGGCCTCCGACAGTGCCGTTCTTCTCGTACACCGTCACATTATGTCCCTCCCGGGCAAGGTAACATGCCGCGGACAAAGATGAAAATCCCGAACCGATTACAGTTATATCCGACACCGTACATTTATTTTCCGGATGCCTCCGGGCACTTTTTATGCCAGAATTATTATGCTTACGGCAGTTTAAGGTCGGTAGCAGGACGCCATAAAGAGATATTCTCGACGAAGGGTTATTAACTCAACCCTACGAGCATGGTGGATAAGAAATTTTTACGGTTTTAATTTTTACATGATTATTGCAATTTTAATTTTTCTGGGTATCTTTGTGCCGTCATTCATCGAACTATACGGTATATCCCGGTTGCCAATGAATGACACATTGAAATATATTCTCCTTTAGCTCAGTTGGTTAGAGCACCTGACTGTTAATCAGGGGGTCCAAGGTTCAAGTCCTTGAAGGAGAGCAAGAGTGCGGTAAATACCGCACTCTTTTTTTGCTCCAGCATTCTTCATTGAAGTCCGTCATTTTAAATAAAGGTCGCACTTGTCTACGATCATATCTATATCGCCAAGAAAGATAACACCTTATAAATTATTTCGTACTCAATAAATTCCAGAATATCAGGGAGTTTAGTATAATTATATTATTATTCTGTATTTATAATACATATTAATGTATAATTGCATTAAATCCTTTTGTATGCAAAACTTTTTTTGGATTAATCATAACCAAATATACACCACAGAAAGAGAAAAAAGGGAATCGAACGGATATATTTGGTCACCGGAAACAAATAGGAAGGGCACGAAAAATCAGACCTATCTAAATTTGAAAGAGAGTTGGAACCGGAGATATATAGCAAATAACAAAACATACAAAATATCGGCGCGCGGGGTTTCCGGGCGCCGATATTTTACGATGAGTGCGATTAAATCGGTTTTATGTGCATCGCGAATCCTCCGCAGCCGACCATTTTTTGGTATAGTACGGTTCCGGAGGAGACTTCTTCATTAGTGATCGTGTAACTTTGGGGATTTTCCATCCAGTGTGCATCCTTTCCGTCTGCGTAGATCTTTACCTGGTATTTACCGCCTTCCGGAAGAAAGCTAAGATTGACGGCTGCCTGGCGCGGATTCTCGTCCGTAACCCCTCCCACGAACCATTCGTCCCGGCCGCGGGCTTTGCGGGCAATGGTTATATAGTCGCCCGGCTCGGCTTCGAGGACATAAGTCTCGTCCCAATCCACGGCCACATCTTTTATAAACTGGAAGGCATCCGGGAACCTCTCGTAAGTATCGGGAAAGTCGGCTGCCATTTGCAGAGGGCTGTACATGGTTACATAAAGGGCCAGTTGCCGGGCGATGGTACTCGTGACGCGGGTGCCTCTCCCGGGGGCATAAATTTCGTTGTCCATCTCGAATATACCCGGCGTGTAATCCATCGGCCCGCCCATAAGCCGGGTAAAGGGCAGGATGGTCACATGGTCGGGATTACTTCCCGAAAAAGCCTCATATTCCCCTCCCCTTGCCGACTCCTGTGCCAACAGGTTCGGCCAGGTGCGATGAAGCCCGGTGGGACGAACCGCCTCGTGGGCATTCACCATGATTTTATAGTCGGCGGCCTTCTTTACGACATAGAGGTAATGGTCGATGAGCCACTGTCCGTAATGGGTCTCCCCGCGCGGAAGAATCCATCTGCCCACGTATCCGGTCTTAACGGCATTATAGTTATTGTCCACCATCATCCGGAATGCATTGTCGAGGTGCCTCTCGTAGTTGAGCGGAGAAGCGGACGTTTCGTGGTGCATCATAAGGCGGACACCCTTGTCCCGGGCATAATCGCGCAACCAGGGCAGGTCGAAATCGGGATAGGGAGTTACGAAGTCGAACACATAATCCTTCATATTGCCCTGCCAGTCTTCCCAGCCTTCGTCCCACCCCTCAACCAGCACCTGGTCGAAACCGTGGCGGGCAGCAAAGTCTATATATTTTACGACATTTTCCGTGGTGGCTCCGTGAACCCCGTTGGGTTCGATTTTAGTGTAATCGGTCTGTCCCAATTTCACGCTGTTAACATTCCCGTATGCCCAAGAACTTTTACCGACTATCATCTCCCACCAGACCCCCACATATTTTACGGGAGCTATCCATGAGGTATCATCGATCTTACAGGGTTCGTTCAGGTTTAATATAAGGCGCGATGATAGTATTCTGCGGGCATCGTCGCTCACGATCACCGTCCGCCAGGGCGTATTGTGCGGAGCCTGCATATAGACCTTGTCGCCGTTCGGGTCGGCTATAAGGTCGCTTTTCAGAAGGCTGCCGCCGGATAGTTTGAGCTGCATACAGGAATAGTCGACAAGGGCGGCCTCGTGCAGGTTGATATAGAGTCCACCGGCCGTTTTGAGCATCAGCGGGGTCTGGACGATTACTTCGGGGTAAAAATTGTAGCGGTAACCCCCCGCATAGCTTTCGCAAGCAATATCGATATTCTCCGCAATTTCCGATATTTTCGTTGCCATAGTTGCGAACTCCTGGGTGTGGGTGTCGCCTGGAATCCAGAATGCGGTATGGTCGCCGTCGAGGGCGAACTCGGTATGTTCGTCGCGGATTACAAAATAT
>JAJBVJ010000037.1 GCA_020859875.1 Rikenellaceae bacterium | reverse complement strand
CCTTCGACCTTTGGGTTATGAGCCCAACGAGCTGCCAACTGCTCCACCCCGCGATATTGTGAGTGCAAATATATTACTTTTTCATTAAACGGCAAAAACCACACCCGATTTTCATGGCAATATTTATACAAATGCTCTCCCCGGGGTGGGTCGATCCACGAATCAACCGGCCTGAACGATCGACCCGGCTACTATCTCGGCAATATCGGCGCTGTGGCCGAAAGCCCGGCCGATCGTTTTTTTGCAGAGGGGGCATGAAGTGACCAGCACCGAAGCGCCGGTATCTTTGTACCGCCGGGCGGCGGCCCGGGCGATGGCCTGCTGGCCCGGTTCCCCGATCTCCAAATTTGCGAGGCTCGCACCGCAGCAGGGAGAATCCTCCCTGTTTTCCGACGCTTCGGACAGGGTGCCGGTGCGGCGGATAAGCTCGCGCGGCTGGTCGTAAATCCCGCATCCACGTCCCAATTCGCAGGGGTCGTGGTAGGTGTAAGCGGTCTGGTTCTTTTCGACAGATATAAGCCCCTGATCGAGCAGGCGAAGGATATACTGGCTGTGGTGCAATACCTCGATCCCTTCCAGCCGGTAATCTTCGCGGAAGACTCTCAGACATATAGGGCACGATGTAACAAGGGTCGTTATCTGCTGCTTTGTGAACAATTCCCGGTTGTACTGCATCATCCGCCGTGCCGCTTCGATCTCACCGGATAGTTTCAGCGGACGGCCGCAGCAGATGCCGCCTTCGCGGTCTGCCCACCAAACCTGCTGGCCCGAGGCGTCGAATATCTTTTCCATCGAACGCAGTATCCGGGGGGTGAGAAGGGTCATGCAGCCGGCAAAATATCCCACCCGGCCGCCCCCCTGCCTTTGTGGGACACTCCCCAGATAACCATAGCGGTCGTCTGCGGGAAGTGCCGAGAATTTAGCGCGGCTGTTCTGCCTCAGTGTATCGAGTTCGATACCTACGGGACATTTCGCCTCGCACCGTCCGCACATAAGGCAATTTGCGGCGACTTCGCGCGAAAGCCTGTGATAGCGGCGGTCGCGCAGAAAGTAGACCGACTGGACGCCGCTTATCCCCGCGTCGGCCTGAAGCTGACACGGGTCTATACAAATTCCGCAGCGGGAGCACGCCTCGATCTGGAAATGGTCGAAAGTGGTATCCCCTTCGCGACTCTTCAATCCGAACTGGCGCAGGAATATGAGCGGTATCTCGGTAAAGATGTGCATGTAACGCGAGAAGGGCATGGCCACAAAGAAAACGGCCAGCACTATCGAATATATCCACCACATCACGGTAGAAAATCCCTCCACGAATCCCACTCCCAGCCCCGAGACCATCCACTCGCCCAGATTTCCGGTAAGAAAGGAGGGTATGCCTTTCAGGCCGGCCTCGGCACTTTCTGCAAGCAGCCTCACCGGGAATATGAACCAAAGCGCCGTGAGGGCGACCTTGTCCCCGAGTACATGCTTTGTGGTGCGCCTCATCCCAAGGGCCCGCGAGCGCAGCCTCTTGAACCAGGCCAGGGCCACCCCCGAAAGGACGAACAGCAGCAGCAAGTCCATTATATCGGATAAGGCTCTTTCGGCGGAAGTTCCGCCGCCAGCGGGGGCAAAATACTTATAGAAAACATGGGCATGAAGCGGTGCGAACCCTTCTCTAAGGTGCATCGACGCCTCGATCCATCCGACCACGATCAGCAGGAACCATCCCAGGGCAAGGCTCATGTGCATATACCCCAGCAGGGGGTTGACCCTGAATATCCGCCTGTGGAGCAGTGATTCGGAAATAACCTCTCCGACGGCACCGAAAACTTTGGCGGAGAAAAGACCCTTCACCGTGAGGCTTTTGTCGGCGGCGGGGAGTTTATAGAACCAGCGGCAATATTTATACACGACCACGGCGAACAGAACCGCCGCACCGACGGTGAACGGGATGACGAAATGGTCGTAATAGACGAATATATCCTGCCCGAACTTCTCCATCGCCAGATCAGTATTCCCCAAGCCTCCTTTTTATGGCCATGATAACTCCGCGCGTATTGATGCCGCGGGGACATGCCAGGCGGCATTTACCGCAGAGCATACATTTGTTAAGCTCGTCGTAGGCTCCCTTATATTCCCCCCTGCGCACGAGTGTATGTACCTTGCGAAGGTTGAAGGGGGTGAGGTTCCCGGCGGTGCACGTTGCGGCGCACGATCCGCAGGCTATGCATGCCTGGAGTTCGGGAATTTCCGCAATAAGGGCCCATGCGGCATCGAGGTCGTTGCCGTCCATATCGACCGCCCGCGGACGGCTGATACTGTAACCCCAGTTTATAGACCTGTCGACCGCCATCACTCCACGGAATCGATATATGCACAGGCTTTTACCGCGGCGAAGGCTCCTTCGTTGATACTTTCGCCCACATTCTTGGGAGCGGTCGCCGTGCCGGCGAAAAAGAGACCTTTCGCACCGGTACAAACGTTGGAGCAGAAACTGTCTGCGGGAAGTAGGAATCCGCTCGGGCGCAAGGTTATACCTTCGCATCCGGCGAAGGCCCCGTTGCTGCTGGCCGCCTGCATCCCCACGATCAGCACCAGCATGTCCACCGTCATTTTCAGCGGACGGCCGATAAGGGTGTCTTCGGCTTTTATCTGGATGCGGCCCTCCTGGGTCTCGCCTGCCTCAGAAATGCGCCCGCGGATAAAGTTTATATTGTACCTCTCCTGGGCTTCGCGGTACATCTCTTCGTATCCCGGGCCGAACATGCGGATGTCCATATAGAAGTTGTATATCTCGCTGTCGGGCAAAAGCCGCTTCAACTCGATGGCCTGCTTTACACCCGTGATACAGCATACACGCGAACAGTGGCGCTGATTTACCTTTTCGTCGCGCGAACCCACGCAGTGCAAAAACGCTATTCTTCGCGGGGCTGTCCCGTCGACCAGGCAGACGCGACCCTGGCCAAACATCCGTTCGATGTCGACCGTGGTATATACGTTGTCATAGAGGGTATAGCCGTACTCCTCCTTGAGCTCCGCGGGGAACAGGTCGAACCCCGTGGATACGATCACGGCACCGGCCTCGATCCTTCGTCCGTCGGCGGTGGTGACCGCTCCCTGCTCTATCTTCCATACATCGGTGCCGGTCTGAATTTCCACCCCGTCCAGCCTGCCTTTCAGCTCTTCGACCACCTTCGAAGCGGGAGTGAAGGAAGGGAAGAGCATGTGCCAGTCGTTGAGCTTGCCCCCTAAGCGGGGGCTCTTCTCCAGAATGACCGGCCTTTTGCCCAGCTCCCGGACAGTCGCCGCAGCCTGCATTCCGGCCACCCCGCCCCCTATGATGACGACCTTTTGGCTTTTCATAACGTGCGCATGTAAGGCTGAGACGTGCAGTTCATATTGACGGCCCCCTGGTCGGGAACACCCATATATTTTCCGTTGCGGCCCAGATATTTTGCCCCGGGGTCGTACTCGACACCCAATTTGTCCAGCAAAGGCTCGACAGCCACCTGGTGCATCTGCATTCCCAGGGCCCAGGGATCGTAGCCCAGCACAAGGCCGGCCATCTCCTCGTAGGTAAGAACCGGGATTCCTTTGCCGTCCTGCCCGTAGATAGATCCCTCCATTTCGGCGATCGTATATTGCCACTTGTCGAGGAACATTGCGCACCCCGGGCAATTGGTGACTATAAAGTCGGGCTTATACCGCGACATCGACTCCAGTTTCTTCTGTGAGTTGGCTATCGAGAAGCCGCGGTTGGCCTGCACGAGGTAATTTCGGAACCCGAACCCGCAGCAGTGCCTCCTCTCGGGGTAATCCACAACCTCCCCGCCCCACGACTCGATCATACCGGCAAGCACATAAGGGAATTCCGATCCCCCCACTCCCTTCTTCGGGAATAGCTTGGCATAGTGGCAGCCTATGTGTTCCACCACCTGCAGAGGGTTTCCCGTCATGCGATCGACAAGCCTTATTTTGGAGTGCTCGGCGATCTGCCCGCGGTGTTTGAACATCACATCGGAGGTGTGGGCGACATTCCTCGGTTTTTTGAATTCGCGCCCGGTGGCTTTATACAGGTATTCACGGGTGCACTCCTCCGTCTCGGGGAACTCGTGCCACGTCTCGAGCATTTCGGTATAAATGCCGAACGAGGTGATGCACGAAGAGGTGAGGTTCTCATACCCGGCTTCGCTCATCAGGGAGAACTGGCGGGCCACCACCGTCATAATCGTCTCCATCGGCACAATGTCGGTGTGGTAACCGATGCCGGTGCATGAGGTATGTTTCAGGTCTTCGCCCACGTCTTTTCCCAGGTCACCGCGCAGGATCGAAAGGAAGGCCTTTTCGGAACCCGGGAAAAAATTCTGGCGTATGCAGCTGCGCACGTAGAAATAATTGTCGTCCGCAATCTCCTTCTGGTACTCTTTCCAACTGGCTCCTTTCATCTTCCGTCAGCTTTGGGTATGTTCGCCGTTATTGGAGGTATATATCTCCATGAAATAGTCGTCGTCGGCCCCGTCAAAGCCCATCTGGCGGGCTTTTCTTTCTGAGTGCCGTTCGATCTTTTCGAAAAATTCGGTGCCTCCGCTCACCTCGAAAATGCGGTGGAGTTCGGCCATGGTCTCATCGTCGACTTTACGCAGGGCACCTTCCCCGCCGGAACGGTAAACCGGGGTGAACTGCCCGTAAATTTCCTGGTCGTTGTCGAGAATCCATTTCCATACGGGGCCCTGTTCGGGGTGCAGTTCGGCGGCAACCAGTTTCGGGTAAATGCAGAAACCTTCGCTGAGGATACTGCCGCCGATAACTCGTTTTAGAGCAAGCTGCTGGCGCCCCTTTTCGGACTCTACGAAAAAACCTTCGCTCTGCGAAAGTTTGCGAAGGGCCTGAATAACATACCCGGGAGTATTGCCCCGGGGGCACCTCGGGCGGCAGGACATACATTCCCCGCAATACCACAGGGCCTCGCTGCGGAGTATCTCTTCGATGGAATCGTCGTCGCGCGACTGGACAATATTTACTATCTGCCTGGGATCGTAATTGTAGAATTCGGCCGACGGGCACACCCCGGTACATACCCCGCAGTTCATGCACGAAGAGAGTCCCTCCTTCATGCGCACGTCCTGCATCAGAATATCGAAGTATTTGCCCATTTTATGCGGCACCGGAATCGGGAATATCCCCGGGGCGCCCTCCTTTTTAGGTTACAATCTCGTTAACAGCGCCCGGCACGTACGGTTTCTGTCGGGGATCTGTACCCCGGACATTTACGGCGGCTGCATCCGCCATGTCTTT
>JAJBVJ010000114.1 GCA_020859875.1 Rikenellaceae bacterium | reverse complement strand
GGTATATGGATTTTTCACCTTTCGATCTGAAATATTCCGATGTGTCGAAACGGAATTTGTAGGTGGCCTCATTGTCATTGCCCGAAGGCAGCAGGTCGGATATGCGCCCCTGCCCGTCGCTTTTGGTTTGATATACGTAATCCCACTGGTGGCTGGTCTCGTTATAGCGGTAAAGATGAACGGTCACACCCGCTGCGGACCTCCCCTCCGAAATATCGAGAATGTGGCTCGACAGCTGGTAACCGCTTTGAGCGCTTACCGATGCCGAAATAAATACCGTGGCTATAAATGCTATAAATCCTGCTGTTTTCATCGTCCCGTTTATTGCATTACAGGACAAAAAACATTCCTTACCATAAAAAGGGCGCCCTTCACCGGGGCGCCCCTTATCAAAATATACAAACCTAAACTATGAAAAAACTATAATTCCTCGAACCTCGCCTGGAAAAACCGCAGGAATTTGGGCTCGTATACCATCCGCAGGCCCCGTGCATTATCGCGGTTGCGGTACATTTCGATTATGTAGTATGCAGCAACGTCGAAATGGGCCTGTGTGTAGACCCTTCTCGGAACGGTGAGCCTCACCAGTTCCAACTCGGGATAATAGTGGTCGCCGGTCTGCTTATTGCGCCCTGCCGATACGATTCCGCGCTCCATGCCCCTTACGCCCGACTCCACGAACAGGTCGCCGGCCAGCTTCTGAGCCGGGAACTGATCCTGCGGGATATGCGGGTAAAACCGCTTGGCATCGAGGAAGACTCCGTGCCCGCCGATGGGTGTCACGATGGGTATACCTGCCTGGTGCAGCAGATTCCCGAAATATTCCACCTGGCGCACCCGCGATGCTATCATATCGTCCTGCACGGCCTCTATGAGACCCTGAGCCATCGCTTCCATATCCCGCCCGGCAAGGCCGCCGTAAGTGGGCATACCTTCGTAAACAACCACCAGGCTCCGCAGGTCGTCATACAGCTCTTCGTCGTTGCACATCACCAGCCCCCCTATATTCACATAGAGGTCTTTCTTGGCACTTACGGTCGCGGCATCGCTGTATGAACAAAATTCTCGGTTTATATCCTCGACGCTCTTGTGGGCGTATCCCGCCTCGCGCTGCTGTATGAAGTATGCATTCTCGATATTCCGGGTAGCATCGAGAACCACTTTGATGCCGTGGCGGTGGGCAAGCTCCGATACGGCTTTCATGTTTTCCATACTCACCGGCTGGCCACCGGCCATATTGACAGGGGCGCCTATGGTGATATAGGCAATATTATCGCCGCCTTTCTCGGCGATGAGCCGCTCGAACTTCTCGAGGTCTACATTACCCTTGAAAGGGTGGTCGGAAAAACTGTTGTGCGCCTCGTCGATGATAACGTCGACGAATATCCCGCCGGCAATCTCCTGATGTTCGCGGGTTGTGGTGAAGTACATATTCCCGGCCACATACTGTCCCGGGCGTATCGCGCATTTGCTCAGCAGGTTTTCTGCTCCCCGTCCCTGATGGGTCGGCACTATGTATTTATAGCCGTAATATTTACGGCATACCTCTTCCAGTTTGTAAAAACTGCTGCTTCCGGCATACGCTTCATCCCCGATCATCATCCGCGACCACTGCATATCGCTCATGGCATTGGTGCCGCTGTCGGTCAGAAGATCGATATATACATCCTTGGCATGGAGGAGAAAAGTGTTCCATCCTGCCTTTTTAATAGCTTCGCGACGGTGCTCGCGGGTGGTTGTTTTCAGGGGCTCGACCACTTTTATCCTATAAGGTTCTGCCCAGGGTTTTTTTGTGAATGCCATTGCAGCAAGTTTTAAATTATATAAATTACGTTTTTAGGTATTTTGGCTTTACAATTACCGTAAATATATAAAATAGAATAATGAATCGCAAGCAGAAAAGGCCAAACAGCGAAAAAGTGTTTGTGCGGGATCGGATATTTTCGGAAGCCGTCTGTTTCCATCCCCGTTGTTTTGGTTTATCTTTGCAGGGTTCGGTTCCGGCAAAACGGGTTTCCGTGGTTTTCTTTATTTTGCCGGATTCTTTTACATCTTCGAAAAATGGTTGACCAGATAAAACACGAGTGCGGTATAGCCATGGTAAGGCTTCTCAAACCGCTCTGCTATTACCGTGAGAAATACGGACGCGGTAACTACGGCCTCGACGTGCTCTACCTGTTGATGGAAAAACAGCATAACCGGGGGCAGGAGGGTGCCGGTGCGGCATGTATAAAACTCGATGCCTCTCCCGGCAGCGAGTACATATTCCGGGAGAGGGCAATGGGCAGCGGCGCCATCGGGGAGGTCTTTTCAAATATCCACCGCCAGGTAAGGGAGGCGGCGGAGAGCGGGATGCCGTGCGAAGAGTACCCTTTCTACGGCGAAGTTTTCATCGGACACCTTCGTTACAGCACAACCGGGCGGTCGGGAATATCCTACACCCACCCCTTTTTGAGACGCAACAACTGGCGCATCCGCAATCTCTGCCTTGCGGGTAATTTCAACCTGACCAATGTCGACGAAGTCTTCGACATCATCGTGGGAAGGGGTCAGCATCCCCGCCACAATGCCGATACATTTATAATCCTGGAACAGCTCGGTTACCTTCTGGATGCGCAGGTACAGCAGCTCCGCGAGCGGTTCAAAGAGCAGGGATTGATGGGTAAAGAGCTGAATGCAAGCATCGAAGGAGCCCTCGATATGGAAGCCGTGATCCGGCAGGCGAGCCAGTCTTGGGACGGGGGGTTTGTAATTTGCGGATCGACCGGCAGCGGAGATGCATTTGTATTCCGTGACAGATGGGGGATCCGCCCCGCGTTTTATTATATGGACGAAGAAATTGTCGTAGCGGCATCCGAAAGGGCGGTTATCCAGACGGTATTGGACGTGGAGACCCCTTCCGTGCAGGAACTCGGCCCCGGGGAGGGTCTGTTCGTCAGTGCGGCGGGCGATATTTCGGTATCGCAGGTACTGGAGCCCGACCACCCCAAACCCTGTTCTTTCGAACGGATATATTTTTCGCGCGGCAGCGACCGGGACATATACCGCGAAAGGAAGGAGTTGGGCCGCCTACTGGTGCCGGCAATACTCGAAAGTATAAATTACGACCTCGACCATACGGTATTCTCCTTTATTCCCAATACCGCCGAAGTGGCCTACTATGGTATGGTCGAAGGTCTGAACCGATACCTCAACGGCTGTAAAGCCGAGGCCATATCCGCTGTGGATCCGTCGGATTCGCAAAAGATATCCGAGATATTGTCGCATAGCGTACGAACGGAAAAACTCGCGGTGAAGGATATAAAGCTCCGCACGTTCATTGCCGAGAACGATGCCCGCAACGACCTTGCCGCCCATGTCTACGACATTACCTACGGTACGGTAACCCCGGGCCGCGATTCGATAGTGGTGATCGACGACAGCATCGTGCGCGGCACCACGCTACGCCAAAGTATCGTAAAGATACTCGGTCGGCTCGATCCGGTTTCGATAGTTATCGTCTCCTCTTCACCGCAGGTGCGCTTTCCGGATTGTTACGGCATCGACATGTCACGCATGGGAGAATTTATCGCATTCGGTGCCGCGATAGAGATGCTCCGGGAGAGCGGTCGGCAATGGATAATAGACTCGGTATATGCAAAGTGCAAGGCGCAGGAGAACCTGCCCAAAGAAGAGATCGTAAACCATGTGAAGGAGATATACGCCCCTTTTACCGACCGGGAAATATCCGAAAAAATTGCCCGGATGGTTACCCCGGAGGGGTGTCCGTGCCAGGTTAAGGTGGTTTACCAGACGATCGAAGGCCTCCATCTGGCCTGTCCCGGCCACGCGGGCGACTGGTATTTCTCGGGCGATTACCCGACCCCCGGCGGCAACCGCCTGGTAAACCGCGCCTTTATAAATTATTATGAAGGAAGGCACCGGGAGCGGTAAATAAAGGGTAAAATCCTTGTTATTCGGTAGTAGATTTATTATCTTTGTTAGCAACGAAGGAAATAATATGCCCGTTCCGTTGCAGGGACGGGTTTTTCATTTGCGGTTAATTTAAAACCACGGTATTATGTATAACGAAGAATATATGAGGGAAGCCATCGAGCTGGCCCGCAACAGCGTGGCCGGCGGTGGAGGCCCCTTCGGGGCAGTAATAGTGCGCGAGGGCAAGGTGATAGCCAGCGCTACCAACAGTGTAACTCTCACCGGCGACCCCACGGCTCATGCCGAGGTGAACGCCATAAGGGAAGCATGCCGCGCGGCCGGGGACTTCAAACTCGAGGGTGCCGAGATTTATACCTCGTGCGAGCCGTGCCCCATGTGCCTGGGAGCCCTCTATTGGGCCGGAATATCGAAGATATATTACGGGGCCGGAAAGCACGACGCCGCCGAAGCCGGCTTCGACGACTCCTTCATCTACGACGAGATGTCCCTGCCCTACGAAGAGCGCTCCATCCCCGCCGTCCAGCTGCTGCGCGACGAGGCCAAAGGGGCGTTTGCACTATGGAACGAAAAAAGCGACAAAGTAGAATATTAGACTCATATCCCGAAAAATAGAGCGCCTCCCCAAAGAAGGCGCTCTATTTTATTACAAATGCCCGAAACGGGAAAGTATTTATCAGGTATTCATGGCGCCGCAAACATTTATCACCTGCCCGCTTACATACGAGGAAAGGTCGCTTGCCAGGAATACGCAGGTATTTGCCACGTCCTGGGGAGTTCCACCGCGGCGCAGGGGTATCTGTTTTGCCCATCCCTCCTTGACCTCATCGGATAGCTGGTCGGTCATTTCCGTGATGATAAAGCCCGGTGCGATGGCATTGGCCCGGATGCCGCGCGGCCCCAGTTCCTTGGCTATGGATTTTGCCAGCCCGATCATACCCGCTTTGGAAGCCGAGTAGTTGGCCTGCCCCGCATTACCCGAAACGCCCACTACCGACGACATGTTGATAATACTGCCGCCCTTCTGGCGAACCATAACCGGGGTCAGGGCATGGATAAAGTTAAATGCCGATTTGAGGTTCACATTGATAACCATATCCCATTGCTGCTCACTCATCCGCATCATAAGACCGTCACGCGTGATACCGGCATTGTTGACCAGTATGTCTATGCGGCCGAAATCTTCGACGATCTGCTTTACGACCTTGGCAGTATCTTCGAAATCGGCGGCATTGGAAGCGTACACCTTGCCTTTTACGCCCGACTGGTTTATAGCATTCTCGGTAGCCCGGGCATTTTCGTCGACCGCAAGGTCGGTGAAAGCGACATCGGCTCCCTGCCGTGCAAATGCGAGCGCTATGGCTTTGCCGATCCCCCGGGCGGCAC
>JAJBVJ010000259.1 GCA_020859875.1 Rikenellaceae bacterium | reverse complement strand
GGTACTTACAGTTTGGATGCTCGGGTGAACGCTCACACCCCCGTTCTTGAGCTGGCCGTGGTAGAGAGTTATTTCACACAATTCCCTTTCATCGAGTGTGAATGTTTGAGAGAGTCCATCCCCGATAGAGAGGGCAGATCCACTCTCGGAGAGGGTTACTGTGAGTTCTCCGGGGTGGAAATAGCCCTTTCCCTCCTTTTGAATGCCGGAGAATTGCAAGGTGCCGTTTTCCGAGGCTACGGTCGGAACTACGTTAATTCCCGCCTCTTGGAGCGAAGTATCGTAGACGAAACAGACACCGGCATTGCACTGGGTCATTGTCAGAGATACCGGGGTGACTTCTCCGGCCTTTACGGTAGTATTGACACTGCCCGTGTAGTACTGGTTGTTGAACGATGGATTGGGTATACCGCCGTTGTGGGATGAGAGGGTGACGGTGTAGCTTCCCGGGGTGAGACCCTCTATTTTTCCGCTGCCAGGATAAGAGAGTGTCTTGTTCGAGGGCCCGCTCAGATTGACGGTATAGGTGGAGAATTCCCAGGTCGGAGTCGACAAACCATCCTGGAACGGATCCGGAACACCGCTAAGGTTAAACTCTATGGAACCGGTCTGCACACCGGTCTCACCGTTATCCGAGCAGGAGAAGGAAAGAATCGACAGCGGCAACAATAGTAAGATTTTTTTCATAGCTGAGAAGTTTCGACAGGTTTCATTGAATTTGTAAAGATGCAAATTTTTTATCTTTTTATTCCATAATCAGGCGATTAACATTTTCACTTTGAGTAAAACCCGGCATATGTTTTGAACCTTTTTCCGCCATAAACCGAATGTTATGACGCTTAATATTCCCGATACGGAGAACAAGAGGGTGATAGTGATTGGCGGTGGTTTTGCCGGATTGAAACTGGTCCGGAAGCTCTCTCGCAGCCCCTACCAGGTCGTGCTTGTCGACAGGAACAATTTTCATATGTTCCAGCCGCTACTGTACCAGGTGGCGACCGCAGCCATAAATCCGGGTGATATAGCCTTCCCGTTCCGTAAACTTTTCCGCGGTAAAAAGAATGTGTTTTACCGGATGGCAGAGGTGCGGAAAGTCGATGCGGTGAAAAACAGGATCTATACCGATCGAGGGTCGCTGGATTACGATTATCTGGTGCTTGCGACCGGTTCCACAACCAATTTTTTCGGTATGGAGAATATCGAGAAGACCGCATTTCCGATGAAGGAGGTGGTCGAAGCCCAGGCCATTCGCAACCGGGTTCTGCTCCATGTAGAAAAGGCGGTCGAGCTCGGTACCTCCCTCGAGAGGGAAGCCCTGTTGAATATAGTTATAGTCGGAGGGGGAGCTACCGGAGTTGAACTGGCAGGGGCTTTTGCCGAGATGAAAAACCATATAATCCCGAAGGACTACCCGGAGTATCACCACAGCGACGTAAGTATATACCTCGTCGAAGGAGGGCCTAAACTGATCGGTACGATGAGTGAAAAAACCTCGGCAAAGGCTCTTGAAATACTCGAAACGAGGGGAGTAAACGTATGGGTCGATTCGACCGTGACGGATTACGTCGATCAGAGCGTCGTACTGAAGGACGGCCGCCGCATCCCTACGCGCAATCTGATATGGACTTCGGGTGTGACCGTAAAAGTACCCGCCGGGCTGGAAAAATTCCCGCGCGGCAAGGGATCGAGGCTACTGACAGACATGTATTTCCGACTGAAGGGTTCCGATAATATCTTCGCCGTCGGGGATGCATCGCTTCAGCAGGACGATCCGGCCAACCCCACCGGCTATCCGCAGTTGGCACGAGTTGCCATCGAGCAGGCCGGCCACCTTGCTAATAACCTGAAAAGACTCGCCGACGGTAAGCTTCCCGACCCTTTCGATTACAGGCAATATCCGGTGCTTGCTACTGTGGGGCGCAATAAAGCGTTCGTAGAATATAAAGATTTCAGGATGGACGGTTTCGCTGCATGGGTAGCATGGGCGGGAATACACCTGTTCCTGCTGTTAGGGGTGAAAAACAAACTAAATGTGTTCTGGGAATGGTTCTGGAATTACGTGACCTGGGATATGCCCACAAGGATAATAATGGTGCCACACCAGTTGACCGCACCTCAGCCACGGTCGAAACAGCGATCCCGATCCCGTCGGCCCGGCGGCCGGCCTCAGGATGCCCGCAGCGAACAAATTGCCGAGGATAACGATGCTGAAAAGCCGCGGGCATCCAAAAAAACGAATCGCAATTCCACGGGCCCCCGTAAACCATCGGGTGTGCGGAAACCGGCTCCGAAAAAGGAGAAGGTTACGGTTTAACCTCTCTGTATCATAAAATAAGGCGGCATCCTAAGAGGATGCCGCCTTTTGTCTTGTAGTAAAATAAACAGAAACCTATATGTGAGTATCCGATTTGATTCTACCTTGAAAAGACCCGGGCTTAATTAAGCGGAAACGTCTACGTTTACAGCTTGTTCGCCTTTTTTGCCTTCCGATACGTCGAAGGAAACATTCTGTCCTTCTTCGAGGCCGCGGAAGCCTTCTTTGTTGATTCCGGTGTAATGAACGAAGATGTCATTACCCTCTTCGGTTGTGATAAAGCCGTAACCTTTGGCAGAATCAAACCATTTTACTGTACCTTTCATAGAAAAATGTTTGTGAATAAATATCAGCAAAGGAAAGCAAAAGTTTTTGGATTACAATACAAAATGGATTTTATTTTCTATTTTTATCGGCCCGGGACTTTTCGGTTAATGCGATGAAATTCTATTATATAAACAATTTCCTGTGTGAAGACTGCAACGGCTGTTCCGTCGCCTGCCCCTCGGGCGCCGTATATGCGGCCGGCGGGAAAAGGTATATAATCCATGACAAGTGCACATCGTGCGGCGTCTGTATCCGTACGTGCGGACACAACGCCGTGAGTATAGAGAGTATAGACGCCATGGTGGAGCGGATGGAAAATGCCGACCTCTACCTGGGCCGCATTCGCAGCCTGGAACAGGAATTGACGGCGGTTAATGGAAAACTCGACGATCTGGAGGCTGATTTCGGCCTGCTTCTGGTAAACCATCCTTCGGCGGCAGCGGTTTGTGACAGAGAGGGGAATGTAAAACTTTCCAACGACAGATATAAAAAGATTTCCGGCGACCGGAGCCACAGAACGGCCCCGGGCGGCGAAAATCTCCGCGGTTTGTTTCCGCCGGAAGCTGTCTCCGATATCGAGAACGGAGGCTTCAAGGAACGGTGCGAATTTACAACGGAAATTGCAGGTAAGAATTTCGGGGTGGTGGGAATACCCCTCTCCGCTGGGTCGGTACTGTGGATTTTCGACGATCTTACCGACGGACATATCACCGCGGCAAGGATTACTGAGGCCTTGAATAAAGCAGTGAGGAATCAGGTCGAGATGGTGAGAAAGATCGGTACGATACTCGGCGACGGTGCCTCCTCCGCTTTGAATGAAATAAATGCCGCCCTTGATCTTATCGAGGCGTCGGCATCCGTAAAAGAGTAGTTCGCCATGCACGATATCCTTCACAGCGAATTTGCCGCGGAGTGCCGCAATCATGAAGGGGAGAGGATATGCGGGGACAATTATATTTTCCGCAGCCGTCCGTCGGGCCGCGCTATAGCGATCCTGTCCGACGGGATGGGCCACGGAACACGGGCGAATATTCTCTCGACGCTAACCACGTCCATGTTATCGAACTTTGCGGTGTCCCGCACCGCAAACTCCCGTATCGCCCGGATGATGGACGCCATGCTGCCGGTGAACGAGGCTACGGGGGTAAGTTACTCAACATTCACCCTTGCCGATATAGACGGTCGGTCGGGGAGAGTAATACTGGTGCAGTATGATAACCCGCCAGCGATACTGCTTCGGGACGGTTTGCCGGTAAAGCTGGAATGGTCGGAACAATATTTGTCTGAAGGACGGCCCGGCAAATTGACCGTAGCCGCTTTTACGGCCCGTGCCGGCGACCGTCTGGTCATGGCTACCGACGGGGTTACCCAGAGCGGCCAGGCTCCGGGTATGTACAGTTTCGGGTGGGGGCAGAATAAGCTCGCGGAATTTTGTTCGCGGGCCGTCTTTTCCGATCCGTCGATTTGTTCGGCGGAATTGGCCCGGCAAGTAGTTATGCAATCCGAGGAAAACGATGCGGGACAGCCATCCGACGATATAAGCTGCGCTGTGGTAACTTTCCGCAGGCGACGCAGAATGACCCTCGCATCCTGCCCTCCGGCGATGGTGAAGGAGAGCGGCAGGATGGCAGAAGATATAATAAATGCCGAAGGGACGAAAGTCATTTGCGGACAGCCGTTGGCTTCGATGATTGCCGCTCATATGGGTGAAGTCCTGGAGCACGATGAAAGTTTCCGGCCGGTGGAGGAGTTTCCCGTTTACAGCCTCCGCGGTTTCGATCTTGTAACGGACGGCATTATCGTACCGGGCAGAATACTCGATATACTGGAACATACTCCGGTGGATGGGGGAAATCTCCGGCAGAACGACATCCCGTCGGGGATCGTGGTAAGAATGCTCGAAAACGACCTAATCGATTTCCGTATCGGCATGAGGCGGAATATCGACCCCCGGGGTATCGTCCCCGACGAATTCTCGGTGCGTAGAAACATCCTTCGCCGGATAATGGCGGTACTGGAAAAAAAATTCCAAAAAACGGTCGTAACCACATACTACTGATCCGTTATCGCAGGAGCCCATTTTACTGCGATATTGTATCTCTTGCCGCCGCTAACCCCTTTAAATAATAATCGGGATCGGGTCACGGGATTACGGTTTCATATTCGGGCGCTTTTGCGAAGGATCGGTAATTGTTTAAAAAAATTAAAAAAGATGTTGTTTTTAACATTTTTGTATTAAATTTGTCACATATACCGCACTGAGTTACCTTGATTTTATGAGAGTATATTCGCCATTTTACGGTTTTTATTTCTATTTCGGCTTTGAAAAAAGCGGACCGGAAGGCGTATTTGCATAAAGATTATTATTAAGGCATAAAATACGAATCCGGTCCGAATGGCCGGATTTTTTGTTGGAGGCCGTAAGAAAGATGGATTGTTTAGTGATACAAGGAGGGTACAGGCACCACCGCGGGAATTTTCCCGCGTATTATGGGGCCGGGATGAAAAACCATAAAATTGAAAAACAACGGTTCGGGTATAATTTCATCCCGGACACTGAAACGGAGCAGCCCGCGGGCTGCGACAAGTCCTCCCCTGGGGGAGGAAACAAAGGAGGGGGACAAGCGCCACCGCGGGAATTTTCCCGCGTATTATGGGGCCGGGATGAAAAACCATAAAATT
>JAJBVJ010000270.1 GCA_020859875.1 Rikenellaceae bacterium | reverse complement strand
TTGCTGTCGAGCTAGAGGGTCGACATAAGAGGTGCATCATGGGTTATTACCGATGTATCGTCTTCGAACTCGTCGGCGAGGTCCGTATTGATTTTTTCGATTATTTCGTTCCTGTCCATAAATTTTGGATGACTTTTAGGGTTTTTTTACTATCAGGGTTGAGTTGGTTCCCCCGAATCCAAATGAGTTCGAAAGGAACATGTCGAACGGGGTATCGACCCTCCGGTTCGGGATATTCAGTTTGGATGAATGCGCGTCCGGGTTTTCGAAATTCAGGTTCGGGGCGATAAATCCATCCCGCATCATAATGGTGGAATAGACCACTTCGCTGGCCCCGGCCATCCACATTTCGTGGCCGGTCATAGACTTGGTAGAGGTAACGTATGGGTTATGTTCACCGAATATCTTGTAGATTGCCTGTGCTTCGCTCTCGTCCCCCAGAGGAGTGGAGGTTGCATGGGCGTTTATGTATTTTATTTCGGAGGCATCCACACCGGCATCTTTAATGGCCATCCGCAGAGAACGGGCTGGGCCGTCCACATTGGGTACCGAGATATGGTCGCCGTTGGAAGAGAACCCGTAACCGACGATCTCGGCTATTATCTCCGCACCACGGGCGGCGGCCGATTCGTAGCTCTCGACGATCACCGTTGCCGCTCCCCCGCTCGGTACCAGGCCGTCGCGGTCGCGGTCGAAAGGACGTGATGCCTTTTGCGGTTCATCTTCGCGGGCGGAGAAGGCCCCCAGTCCGTCGAAACTACCCACCGAATAAAGGTTCACTTCCTGGGCACCGCCGCAAATCACCCTCTCCTGCAGTCCCTGCCTTACCAGTAGGTATGCCATCCCGATGGCATGGGAACCACTGGCGCAGGCTCCCGAGAGGGTAAAATTTATGCCCCGCAGATTGAAGATCACCGAAAGGTCCATGGTGACCGACGAATTCATGGCCTGGAATATATTGCCGGAGCCGACCAGGGCGGTGTTCCTCTTCTCTCGTATTACATCCACACCGTGTATTACCGCCGCTGCCGAGCTGTCGTTGCCGTAAAGAATTCCTACTTCGTTGGCTTCCAGAAAAGCGGTGTCGATCCCCGCCCGGGCCAATGCCTCACTGGTTGCGACGTAGGCATACGACGCCTGTTCGGGCATACATACGCGGCTGCGACGGTCGAGTCTGCCCTTCAGGTCGGGTTCTTCGAGTATCCCGGTGAGAGCCGAGCGGTATCCGAATTCTTTGCGCCGGGCATCGAGCCCTATCCCGGATCGGCCGTTATAGAGCGACTCCCTCACCTGCTGGAGATTCCTTCCGATACAGGAATATATCCCCATCCCCGTTATGACTACTTTCCTATCCATCAATTGTTTATTACATATATATGCCTCCATTTATGGAGATCACCTCGCCCGTGATGTACCCCGCACCGTCGGACGCCAGAAAACCCGCCAGCTCCGCCACTTCTTCCGCGGTGCCGAACCTTCCGGCCGGGATGTGCTTCTTTAGCTCCGCCTGGTCGAGGTCGGCCGTCATCTCGGTGGCTATGAATCCCGGGGCTATGGCATTGACCGTAACATTTTTCCGGGCGCACTCTTTGGCAAGGGCCTTCGTCGCGGCGATTACCGCACCTTTGGCGGCCGAGTAATTTGTCTGCCCGGCCATCCCGCTGACACCCGAGAGCGAGACGACGTTTATAATGCGGCCATGCTTTTTGGAAAGCATATTTTTCAGCAGCGGCTGGGTGACATTGAAAAATCCGCCGAGGCTGATATTCAGCACCTGATCCCAATCATCACCCGGCATCCACATCATAAGATTGTCCCTGCGGATCCCGGCATTATTTACAAGTACGGAGATATACTCCCCGGGATGAGCCCGGTGCCATGCCGCGATCGCTTCGGCAGAGGCGCTGCGGTCGGAAACGTCGAATTTAAGCAGTTCTGCCCGTCCGCCCTCCGCTTCGATCATGGTCTGTGTAGACTGGGCCTGGGTGTCGTTCGAAACGTAATTTACCACCACGCAGTACCCCATCGATGCCAGCTTGCGGCAGACAGCCCGGCCTATCCCGCGGCTTCCGCCCGTTACAAATGCATACATCATAAGGTACAGGGGTTTTGGTTTCTAAGGAACGATTCTACCTTGGCAATACCTTCGTAGAGCGGTGCATCCCCTTTTATCACCGGTATAATTTCCCGGATGCGGTCGTATGCCCGCCGGCTCTGTGGCGACAGGTCGAGTCGAATGGCCAGACAGTCGACCGCCTGGGCCAGCGAAATGAAGTGGATAGCCATTACCTGGTAGGCATTATCTACTACTTTTGCCGCGATCAGGGCGGAGTTGGTGCCCATACTAACTATGTCCTGGTTGTCGTTGTTGTTCGGAATGCTGTGGACATACATCGGGTTGGAGAGGGTCTGGCACTCCGCAGTGGTGGAAGTTGCCGTGAATTGTGCGGCCTGGAGGCCGTAATCGAGCCCGAGTTTGCCCAAATTGAGAAACGGGGGCAGAATGCCGTTTATCTTATCATGGAAGATGTAATTCATTTGCCTTTCGGCAAGCATTGTCATTTTCGTTACGGCGGTTTTCAGTTTGTCCATCTCGAAGGAGATGTAATCGCCGTGAAAGTTGCCGCCGTGATAGACATTGAGCGATACGGGATCGACAATGGGGTTGTCGTCCGCCGAATTGAACTCGTCGACAAGTACCTTTTCCGTATTTTTCAGCTGGTCGACCACGGGGCCGAGGATTTGCGGCACGCATCGCAGCGAATAGAACGGCTGTACCTTATGCCGGAATATTTCTGCGCCCTCCACATTATCGAATTCTACATTCTCCCTCTCTTTCAGCCTTCTGCTTCCACGGGAAATCTCATTCATGGCCTGGGCGACTTCCTGCTGGCCGGGATGGTGCTTGGCGCCATTGAGTTCCGGGGCCATGAAATCGTTGTAAGAGGCGGCTATTTCATTCATTGTAACCGAGGCCAGTATGGCCCAGCCGGTAAGCCGTTTTGCATGGAGAAGGTTTACCAGTCCTATCCCTGTCATTACGGAGGTGCCGTTGGTTACGGCGAGCCCCTCGCGGATATACATCCTTAGCGGCTTGAGGCCCGCGGCGGACAACGCTTCCGCCGATCCGGTTTTCCGCCCGCCGACCCTCGCCTCTCCTTCGCCGATGAGGCTTAGCGCCATATGGGCTAACTGCACCAAATCGCCGCTGGCCCCCACGCTCCCGTGTTCCGGTATGACGGGATAGATACCGTTGTTCAACACCCCGGCCAATAGCAGCGGCAAGGAGGGGTGGACACCCGACTTTCCTTTCAGAAAGGTATGCATCCTGCACAGAATGGCGGCCCTTACGTATATGTCTTCCAGAGGCCGTCCGGCACCACAGGCATGGCTCCGGATAATGTTGTATTGAAGTGCCTCGAGCTCCCCGTCCCCGACCCTGTATTGGGCCATCGGGCCGAAACCGGTATTAACGCCATAGATAATGTGGGACGATGCGTAACCGGCAAGAAAGTCATAACTTTCCCGCACTCGATCCAGTGCCTCGGGGTCTATCGTTACTTCTTTATCTTGGAATATGATCTCTTCTATATATTCAAGTCGGAACATTTCAAGCTCGGGTTGTTAGCTGTCGTAGGGATATACAGGCCAATAATGGGGCAAAATTAACCATTTTTTTTATAGTAACTGACTTTATCGCAGATACATTATTCCCTTATTTACAAAATCCTCTTCCCATCGGTGATTTACGGCAGACAAAATCATCGGCTCCGACCCGTGATACGGGTTAGTTTAAGAGCCACCAATAAAAAAGATCCGGCGCTTCACAGAGCCGGATCCCGTTGACTAACCTTTTTCCTAAAAGTTAATCTTTCAGCTAACCTAAATTTAACCTTTGACCTATTAACTTTCGAAAATGAATTTCTGCATCGGCATTTAACTGCCTATCAGGTGGTCTTCATATATATAACAACTGAAGTGGGGAAAATCCTAATCCGGGATTGAACTTTTTGTCAAAAAAATTATATATATCCCTTAGAAGGTTGTGCAGCCTACCATATACCTCCTTCGATGGTAGCGAAAGGTAAGACCGTCCGATCGTCTGCAAGCCCGGGATTGGCAAGAATTACCGACTGCCTCAGGGCGTCGGTTCCGAGCCGTAGGCCCTTGAGAGACTCCGAGGAGATCGATATTCTACCATCTTCCCCCACAACCATAATATAACCACCGTCACCCAGGCCGGTTTCCCGGAGCCGGTAAACAACATCCCCGTTGCCGTCCGGGACGATGTCGATCCGGTGCCGGGGAATAAGTAGGCTTGCAAAATCCTCGATCGTTTTTAAGATCCTTTGATCCGGGATCACGAATACGATCGTGTCGGGAAGAGTGTATTCTCCATTCGCCGTCACCACCGAGAAGGGTTGCGGGTCGATGGAGTGGTAAAGGGTTGCTTTTTTGCCTCCACATGCATTGAATAAAAGAAGGAAGCACAAGATGAACGAAAGTCTTTTCATGTATATCACTTAATTTGTTCGGCCCCGAATATATGAAATTTATTTCGTTCGGATTCCCGCATTATTTCATCCGCGAAAATAAAATATATATTTGCGGTATAAGCGATGATCTGGAATTTTAACGATTAATAACCCGGCATTTATGAAAAAACTTACCGTCTGCCTGATCCTGTCCATTACAGCCACTATATCGAACGGACAAGGATATTACACCAATCCCGTGATCCGCGGGGATGTCGCCGATCCAACCATCATAAGGATAGGGGAGACTTATTATGCGGCGGGAACCTCGTCGGAGTGGGCACCCCATTTCCCCGTGTTCCAATCTGCCGACCTTGTGAACTGGACGCAGACCGGACATATTTTCGAGCGAAAACCCGAGTGGACGGTCTCTTCCTTCTGGGCCCCGGAATTATTTTACCATAACGGCAGGGTATTCTGCTATTATACGGCCCGAAGTGAAAAGAACAATATCTCGGGCATAGGTGTTGCATCCGCCGACCATCCCACGCAACCCTTCACCGACCACGGGCCGCTTATAGAATTCGGAACGGAAGCCATCGACGCCTTCGTTTTCGACGACGGGGGGCAGCTATACATCTCGTGGAAGGCATACGGGCTGGACGATCGCCATATAGAGATTTTAGCATCGAAGCTCTCCGCGGACGGCCTTCGGCTGGAAGGGGAGCCCTTTACCCTTTTGGTCGACCAGGAGGATATCGGGATGGAGGGACAGTACCATTTCAGACACGGCGACTATTATTATATAGTATATGCCGCCAACGGATGCTGCGGCCCCGAAACCGACTACTACGTTTAGCTGGCGCGGGCAAAGGAGTT
>JAJBVJ010000273.1 GCA_020859875.1 Rikenellaceae bacterium | reverse complement strand
CGCAAAATGATTACGAACAGGTGAAAAAGATGCTTTAACCGCTGAATCCCCCATACAGCACGGCCCGGAGAACTCCGGGCCTTGCTTTATGGTGTAGGGGGGCAGAGGCAGGGGTCAATGCGCCTCCACCCAGTTCTGCCCTATTCCGTAATCCACGACAAGATCGACTTTTAATTTGGCGGCATTTTCCATGGCCGAAGTAAGGATATCGACCACTTGGTCCCGTTCGGGCTTATACAGGTCTATTACCAGTTCGTCGTGAACCTGCATTATCATCCTCGATCGCAGTCGCCGCTTTTGGAACTCCCTATGGACTTGGATCATGGCTATCTTGATTATATCGGCCGCACTGCCCTGTATCGGGGCATTTATCGCATTCCTTTCGGCAAGCCCCCGAGCCACGGCATTCGCCGAGCGGATGTCGGGCAGTTTGCGCTTACGGCCGAATATGGTTGTAACATACCCCTGTCCGCGTGCCTGCTCGATCACCCTTTCCATATACTCCCTCACTCCGGGGTAGGATCGGAAATATCCGTCTATTATCTCTTTGGCCTCCCCTCGGGGAATATTGAGGCGCTGGCCGAGGCCGAAGGCCGAGATACCGTATATGATTCCGAAGTTTGCCGTTTTGGCCTTACGCCGCTGGTCGGACGTAACCTCCGGAAGGGGTACGTTGAACAGGAGGGATGCCGTGGCCGCATGCACATCTTCTTTTTTATTGAAAGCCTCCATCAGGTTATTGTCTTCGCTGAGGTGTGCCATCAGCCGCAGTTCGACCTGCGAATAGTCGGCCGAAAGCAGAAGATGGTCTTTGTCGGCGGGGACGAACGCCTTGCGGATTTCGCGGCCCTGCTCGTCGCGGATCGGGATATTTTGAAGGTTGGGATTCGAGGAGCTCAATCGACCGGTAGCGGTAACGGCCTGGTTATAGGAGGTGTGCACCCGCCCGGTGACGGGATCGACCAGCTGGGGAAGGGCCTCGATATAGGTCGAGAGAAGCTTTTTTATCCCGCGGTATTCGAGTATAAGCCCGATCACGGGACTCTTGTCCGAGAGAGATTGCAGGTACTCCTCGTCCGTTCGGTATTGCTTGGTCTTGGTAGTTTTGGGCTTCGGGTCGATTTTCATTTTACCGAAAAGGGCCTCCCCGAGCTGTTTCGCCGAATTTACATTGAGGCCGGGCTCGCCGGTCAGCTCCCGTATCCGGTCTTCCATGCCGGCCAGCTTTCGGTTCAGCTCGCGGCCTGCCTCGGCCAATATTTCCGTATCTATCTTCACTCCCGCCGCCTCTATCCCGGCCAGCACGTCTATCATCGGTTCCTCGATGTCGCGGTAAAGTTTTTCGAGATTCTCCTCTTGAACCTTTTTCCAGAGGACTTCCTTCAGCCGGAGGGTTACATCGGCATCTTCCGCCGCGTAGATCGCGATCTTCTCGGGCGGTACCATATCCATCGTAATCTGTTTGGTCCCCTTCCCGATCAGCTTCTCTATTTCTACCGGCTCGTAATCGAGGTACAGCCTGCTGAGGTAGCTCATGCCGTGGCGGGCCTCCGGATCGAGCAGATAGTGGAGCAGCATCGTGCCGTATTTGAACCCGCGGGTCTCGATCCCCGCCACCCTGAGCGCCATGATGTCGAACTTGATATTCTGACCCGTCTTCGCTATGTCCGGATCGCTGAAAACCGGTTCCAGTATCTCCAGCAGTTCTTTCCGGTTATCCCCGGCCAGCGAAACGTACCACGCCTTTCCGGGCTCGGTGCTTACCGATATACCGCATAATTTGCAGGAATATATATTGAATCCCGAGGTCTCGGTGTCGAAGCAGAATTCCCCTTTCTTTCTTATATCTTCGACAATTTCACGGACTTGTTCCGCGGTGGATGCAGTGCGGTAGTCGTGCGGTACGGTGTCGATATTCCCGTAACCGTCCTGTATGTCGAAAACCACCGTCCTCTCATCTTCTGTCTCCCCGGTAGGGATTTGCGACGATGCGGCGCCGAAAAGTGAGCCTTGCATGGAATTATCAGCAGGACGTTTCCGCAGGTTGCGCGTGGGAGATTTGGGGTGCATCGGTTTCGACTCCGCATCTTCCATGTCGTCTCCACCGGATGTGGACCCCGACGATATTCCGGCTGGAAGGGTCATATCCGGCAGAAATTTCCCCGCCTCCATTTCGCGGATAAACATATTGAACCCCAGTTCGAGAAAAACCCCGTGCAATGCCAGCACATCCGGGTTTTCCATCACCAGTTGCGAAGGATCGAAGGGTACGGGGGCATCGGTGTCTATGGTTGCGAGCGTTTTGGAAAGCATAAGCTGCTGCCTGTGGGCCAGTATATTCTCCTTCTGCTTCCCCTTGATCTGATCTATGTTTTCCAATATCTCCTCCACCGTCCCGAACTGACAGACCAACTTGACGGCGGTCTTTTCGCCGATCCCCGGAACTCCGGGAATATTATCCGAAGCATCTCCCCACAGGGCCAGTACGTCAATAATATGGCGCGGGTCGTCCAGGCCGTAATTCTCGTAAATATCCGCGGGCTTTATAACGGTAATGCCGTCACCGCCCTTATTTTGCTTGTAAATAAAAACATGATCCCTCACAAGCTGGCCGAAATCCTTATCGGGAGTGACCATATATACGTCGAAACCCTGCTGTTCGCCCCGACAGGAGAGCGTCCCGATTATATCGTCCGCTTCCCAGCCCGCCATTTCCAAAACGGGAATACGCATGGCCTCCAATATCCGCTTTATATATGGCACGGCAAGGTGGATGTCCTCCGGGGCGGCATCACGGTTTGCCTTATATTCGCCGTACATCTCATGACGGAAGGTAGGGCCTTTCGAATCGAACGCGACCCCGAGGTAATGGGGACGCTCGCGCTTTATGAGATCGCGCAGGAACTTGACGAAGCCGAAGACAGGAGAAGTATTCACCCCTTCCGGACTGCGCATCGGGCGCGTAAGGAAAGCGTAATAACTCCTGTATATCAGTGCATAGGCATCGACCAAAAAAAGCCTTTTATTATCCATACCGATTATTTTATTTTGGGGCCCTACGTCCCCGTTACCTGGGAAGGTAAATCACCTTTTTGGTTTCGAAAAATTCTTCCCCGAAGAAGTTTCCGATTTCATATACCTCCGCCTTTTTACCAGCAGCGGCAATTTCTTCGCCTAAATCACCCCCTTTAAGACAGAACATCCCGTTGGGAAGCGATCCCGCCTGCCCCTTTTCGATCTTGTTCCACACCCATCCGATAAGATACGGCAGGGCCGTTACCGCTCGGGAAACCACATAATCGAACTTGCCGGGCACCACCTCTGCACGGGTGTTCACCGCCTGGACATTGTCCAGACCCAGCTGGCCGGTTATCCCCTCAACCACCTTGATCTTTTTGCCTATGGAATCCACGAGGGTAAACTGCGCTTCGGGAAACATTATGGCCAGCGGAATTCCCGGAAATCCCCCGCCCGTTCCCACATCGAGAATTCGGGCCCCGGCGCTGAAGGCGACGACTTTTACCAAGGCGAGGGAGTGCAATACATGCCGAAGGTAAAGCTGCTGCCCATCCTTGCGGGAGATAACGTTTATCCGTGCGTTCCACTCCGAGTATAGCTGGGCCAGGGCCTCGAATCGCTCCCTCTGGAGCGGCCCGAGTCCTGGAAAGTACCTGTATATTATATCGGCATCCAATATATCCGGTTGTTTCGGGTCAGGGTAAAATATCGGAATGCTCGGTAATCGACCGGCAGAGCTGTTCCCGCGCCCGGTGTATCTGAGTCTTTACAGTGCCCATCGGTATATTCAGCTCCGCGGCGATCTCCTCGTAGGAGAGGTCGCGGAAGAATCGCAGTTCGATCAGTTTGCGGTATCTGGGGGTCATTTTACCCAGGTGGTGTTCCAGCTGCGCCTTCTGCTGGGAACTTATAAAACTCTCTTCGGGGGTGGGTATTGCCGAGGAGGGCGACCCCGAAGGGTAACCCTCGGAGAAGGTGTCGAGGGGAATGTCCTCGCGCTTCTTACGGACGTAATCGATAAAAGTATTGCGGGCTATGGTATAAATCCACTGTCCGAAGGTATATTCGGCATTGTACCGGTGTAGTTTAAGGTAGACTTTAATGAATATCTCCTGCAAAATATCGTCCGCATCGTCGCGGCCGATCCCGGTGCGAAGCAGGTATAGCTGGTAGATCGAATCGCGGTAGCGGTTGAACAGCTGCTCGAAGGCAGCCGTATCGCCCTCGAGGCTCATCCGCACGAGCGATTGGTCGTCCGCAATTATATACTTTTCTATCTCCATACGCCGGGGGCCGGACATATCCGGCCTATGATAGTGAGCCATACGCGGCCGAAGGGATAATACAGGTCATAAAACATCGATGTGTTGCCGAGTCCAGGTTCGCCGAGCACCCTGCGTGCCCGCCAAACGTAATATCTTACCACAAACATCCGTACGAGAAACAATACCCCTGCCGCAATTTTTAGCTCCGCAGGAAGAATAGCTATCATCGCAACTATAACCGCGAAGAACATCAGCCGGGTAGCCGCTTCTGCCGCAGCATGTAACTTTATCCATAAAGGATAGAACCGGACGGCGGTATCGTAATATTTACGCCTTTCGCGCCACCATGATGCGCCTCCCCACTGTTTCTGACGGACGGTGGCATGGTGATTCGTTACAACCGCCGCCCTGCCCGTTTTCAGCAATCGCTGGACGAAAAGGTCGTCCTCGCCTAAATTCATATTCAGGTAATCGAACCCCTTATTGGAAAAATATATCTCACGGGTAAAGCCCATATTCTGTATTATCCCGCGGTAGGGTTTACCGCGCAGTGCCTCGGCCAGGTACCGCACCGAGGAAAACAGCCTGCTGCTGCGGGCCAGGTCGGACTGGATGCCTTCCCGCTTTTCCAGACCGCAGTATCCGATCACTATATTTCCGCGTGAGAAACCCTCGGCCATCCGGTCTATCCATTTAGGGGAGACGGGATATGCGTCGGAAGTCGTCAGTACGATATTATCGTAACGGGCCGCCTTAATCCCTATATTATAGGCTATTTTATTGCTTATGGGGAACCGCGGGTCGTTGTCCACCCGGGTGACGGTCAGCCCGCCGTACCCTTCGCGGAGCCGATAAAGGCGGTCGGAGAAATCCTCCGTGGTACCGACCTCCACTATTACCAGCTCGAAGCGGGGATATTCCTGGGCGAGAATCTTGGGGAGAGTATGGTCGAGGTACCAATGGTCGTCGCCTAAAAGCACCACCACGGAGACACCTTCATCAGCATTTCGAGCGGCTCGGTCTTTTCCTCCGTCCCCCTTTTTTTTAAGGCCGACTTTGCCGTAAATCCCCGCATGGCAGTAT
>JAJBVJ010000263.1 GCA_020859875.1 Rikenellaceae bacterium | reverse complement strand
ACCGGTGCGTCGGTGGTTTTTTTATTTCCGGAACGGACGTGGGTCGCCTCCGTCCGGAGTTCTCCCCTATAAATGGTTTCTATGGTTGCCATAAATTTCGATTTAATAAAACAAAGATAATAAATAGGGCCACCGGTCAAAACCATCTTTTGGTTTTTATCTGCTCGACCAGCTCCCGGGCTCTTTCCGCATAGGGATTCTCATGCTGGCCGGTAATCTCTTCCAGTATCACCCGGGCGGCAAGGTTCTCCGACCGGGCAAGGTAGGCGAGCGCAAGGAACCAGCGGGCATCGGCCGAATATTCCGAACCGTTGAGCGGTATAGCGCCCAGCAAAGTTACTGCCTTGTCGGGATCGCCGGAGAAAAGATATGAAAGGCCCGAAAAATAGAGTGCATCCTCCGGAAGTCCGGCATCGGGATACAGGGAGTATAATTTGTCATAAACCAGCGCCGCGCCGCCGTAATCGCGTTCTTCATAGAGACTGCCGGCCAGTTCGATCATCCAGAAAAGTTCCGGATCGAACTCCCGGGCAGTCGTATCGGCCGCCCGGTACGAGGGATAAGATACCGACCGATCATATAAATAACGCGACGGGTATTTGGGCATATATCCGTAGACCATAATACCCGTTCCCGCAAGTGCCGTAAAAAGAAAGAACGTACCCAGACGGCGGCGAAAATATGACCGGCGGGGTACACTGCCTGTTTTATCTCTGTCCATATTATAATTAATGTCGAGGTTACTCGGCCAGTTCCATTGCGCGCCCTATAAGCTCCAGCAATTCCCCCGACCTTCCGTCGGCCGGCAGATTCTCCACCGCGAAATCATACAGATTCCGGTACCGGCTACCGGGAGCCGATTCGCGGAGCAGTTGTCCGAACCATGCAACCGCCGCATATAGGTTGTTATCGAGCGAGGCGGAACCGCCTCCTTTTACCGAAATCTCCGTTTTTTTCTCTCTCTTTCGGTTGTTTTCCCTGTAAGTCACTACAACTCGCATAGACTCGCCCGCGGCGGAACCGGCGGGGACTATCTCATACATTGCGACCGTTCGGCTTCCCGGTGCCATTTCTTCGCCCGGAGCATCCGGTTCGAGCTTCGGCTGCATGGCTCCGTCTTCATATCCCAGGAGTTTGTAGGAAGTTTCTCCCTTCGGGTCGAACCGAACTTCCACTTTGGCACCCGTTACCGATTCGGCGGCCGCCACGGTTATAATTACCAGCCGGTTTTCCGGATTCCACGGACACTCCCCGACCTGGTAAGAAACCCCGACCGTAACCTGGGGAACCGGAGTATTTATAGAACCTTTGCTATTCAATAACTCCTCGATCTTTACCCTCGAGGACTGCGGCCGATTTCCCTCTTGTAATGTACTTTTAATATAGTCGTAGGAATCACCGTGAACTTCCAGCCGGAAAGACGATACCGGATGGTTTCGGGCGTCGATAAACTTTCCGCCGGCAAGTAAACTACGGGAAGAGAGCTTGTCCGTTTCCGGAATAGAAGCCGATTTTGACGATTTTGACGACCGGCCACGTTCCCGGCTCGATAAGCTCTCCGGCTCGACGGTCGAAACGGAACCCGTGATCTGCGACTTCCTTCGGACACCTAATGCGGTTACCACGACCTCTTCGATTTGCGAAGCGGATTCGGCCAGAGTGATATGCATCCCGGGGCCGGTTACAGCGACGGCCTCGGTCACATACCCCAAATGTTTGACCTCCAATATATCCCCTACGTTCGCCCGTAGGAGGAACATCCCGTATACATCCGTCAGTGCCCCCGTGGAAGTCCCCTGCACAACTACCGCCGCTCCTATGAGCGGCTGCCCTTCACTATCGGTAACGGTACCGTATATCTGTTCACCCGATGAGGCTTCCGTCCGGGATGAGTATTCGGCTCTTTCCCGGGAAGATGCCTCGGGCCTTGGAACCGTGGAATCGTCATATTGTGCATCATCAAAAAGTAAATCGTATTCCAAAAGCTCATCCCTACCACCGAAAATTATCATATCGCTTACCACACTCACCACATCCGGAACTGTAATAATAACGGGGGGCGGCTGGGGAAATTCGACGGCCGGATCTTCCTTTTCACAAGGCGATACTTCCCGTATTATCGTTATCTCCTCTTCCATGTAGTCCGCCTCCGCCGGGCCGCCGGCCGCATAGTCGGCAGGGTTCAATTCCGGAAAGAGCGAGTATCGGTAGACCAATCCGCCGACAAGAAGGAATACGACCACGGCAGCTGCGCTTCTAATGAGTGCGGTGCGCCGCCAAAGCGGAACAGGCGGGGTTTTGGCGGCCCTACGAGTCCTGTCGGCAAGGCGCGACGAAAGCCGATCGAGCGCTCCGGCATGATCTCCTTCGCACGCGTCGAGTCCATCGAGAGCTTCTTTTAGGAAACCATCCCGCATGGACTCGAGTTCGATGCGCCTGGCTTCGCTCCCCGTCCGCTTACCTTTTATATATTCCTTTATATTCATCCCCTCGATTCGATCCGGTTATTCCCGTGCTCCGGCATTCGCCTCCATGCAGTTCTTCAAATTCCTCTTACCGTTCTGTATATAGCTTTTAACGCTTTTTATATTGTAGCTAGTGCGGTCGCAAATATCCGCGTAGGACTTATCTTCGTAAAAGAAGAGCGTGACGCTGACCCGTTGGGGCTCGGGAAGCCGCTGAAGGCAGTCCTCCAGCCGCCGAAGCCTCTGCTGGTCATCCTTTTTATCCAATAGATGCAGTAGAGAGTCCGATTCCATAATTTCAGGACGTATCTCCATAAATGAATTTCCCTTCTCTTTTCTCAATATTCCCAGGCAATGGTTGCGGGCCACCGACCAAAGCCATGTACGGAATTCCCGGATGTCGTGCTTTTTGACCTTGTCCACCAGATGCTCGAATATTTGCATGACCGCATCTTCCGATGCCGCCATATCGCGGAGATATTTGAGGCACACCCCGTAAACAAGGGGCATATACCGGGAGTAGAGCTCCCCGAGAAGTTCCATATCCCCGTTTTTTTATAACGGTCGATCAGCACGTCGTCCTGCATTTTCGAAATATTTTCCGGGGAATGCTTCACTTTGTAATATTGTGGAGTAGATCAGAAGGCCGAATATATTTATTGCAAAAGTAAATTTTTTCCCGAATATTATGGAATCATCGCGGGATTGTCGTCTATATGGCAATAGCTCTAATTAAATTATAAAACATATTGTGTCATGAAAAGACTTCAAATCCTCCGCACCGCAGCGACTTTGTTACTGATTGCCATACCTTTATTAACTCATGCAGAGCCGGCCACCATTGCCGGCAAAGTGGTCGATATCAGGAATGAGCCCCTTGTCGGGGTCCACATTACGGTCAGAGATACCCACAAAGTTACTTTCACCGATATGGACGGAGAGTTCAGCTTAGTGGCCGGTATCGGCGACACACTTGTCTTCAGCTATATCGGGTTTGTTACCCGGGAAGTAAAGGTGACCTCTCTGCATATGAATATTATTATGTCCGACAATTCACATACACTCGACGAGGTGGTGGTAACGGCATTGGGCGTCAAAAGAAAATCTCACATATCGGGTTCCATATCGACCGTCTCATCTTCCCCCGCGAGGAATTCGAGACGAAAACGGCAGGAATCCGCTTATTCCTACGAGGAAAGCGTTTCGCAAGCCAGTATTGCCATAAATCCATCCACCCCTCACTATGATATGTACTACCCCGGCGGGGAAGAGTACGGCCAGTTTCGTGAGAACCGGTTTATCCCGGTCGGCAAAGACCCGCTCTCTACTTTTTCGCTCGATGTGGATGCCGCCTCGTACAGTAATGTTCGCAGGATGATAAACCAGGGTCGAAAACCGATTGAGAGTGCCGTGCGGATCGAAGAGATGGTCAACTATTTCTCCTACGATTACGGCAAACCCACGGGCGAACATCCTATGAAGATAAATTACCAGGTTGGAGATTGCCCGTGGAATACGGCGCATAAACTGGTAAGCATCGGGATCAAAGCCCGGGAAATACCCTCAGGGAACCTGCCACCGACCAATTTCGTCTTTTTGATCGATACCTCCGGCTCCATGTCGGGAAGGATCGAACTGGTCAAATCCTCGTTCAAGCTGTTGGTAAACAACCTGCGGCCCGACGACAAGGTAGCCATCGTGGCATATGCAAGCGAGGTGGGCGTCAAACTACCGGCTACACCCGGAAGTGACAAGCAGAAAATATGTGAAGCCATCGACGCCCTTCTGGCCTACGGAAGCACCAACGGCGGGCAGGGTATCCAGACAGCATACAAAGTGGCACGGGAAAACTTTATCGAAGGGGGTAACAACCGAATCATCCTTGCTACGGACGGCGATTTCAACGTAGGGGTAACAAGCCCGCAGGAACTTGAAAAACTCATTGTAAAAGAGCGCGAAAGCGGTATATTCCTTACCGTCCTCGGCTACGGCATGGGCAATTACAAGGATGAGAGAATTCAGACCCTCGCCGAAAAAGGAAACGGGAACCATGCATATATAGATAATATGCAGGAGGCGCATAAAGTGCTGGTGGAAGAGTTCGGCGGCACGATGCATACCGTCGCCAAAGATGTGAAACTGCAAGTCGAATTCAATCCGGCGAGGGTACAGGCCTACCGGCTCGTGGGTTATGAAAGCCGCCTTTTGGAACATGAGGATTTCAACGACGATACTGTGGATGCGGCGGAACTCGGGGTTGGACATACGGTAACGGCTCTCTACGAGATTGTTCCCGTGGGGGTCGAAAGTACCTATGCCGGGAAAATAGACGAACTGAAGTACCAGCCGGAACTTACAAATATCGATACTACTCCTTCCGACCACCCCGACGAATTGCTGACAGTGAAACTACGGTATAAAGACCCGGACGGAGAAAAGAGTAACCTGCTGGAAGTCGCCGTGAAGGATGGCGGCCCTACACCCTCCGGTGATTTCTATTTCGCCTCGGCCGTCGCTATGTTCGGCCAACTCCTGAAAGATTCGCAGTTTAAAGGCGATGCCGACTACGACCTTGTAGTAAAGACCGCCAAAAAAGGGCTCGGTAACGACGAGCACGGATACCGCAGAGAATTTATCCGGCTGGCCCGGGCGGCAAAAGGCCTCGGGAATTAAGAAAGTCCGACAATGATAAAACAAAGGGAGCCCGGAGCTCCCTTTGTTTTTAAGTTATGCGGCGATCCCCCGAAATGTTATAATTTCCACATCGTGAAATCTGAAAAATCTAATATTAAATTGTTTCTTTATAATATCTGCCCATGAAATATTAGCCGGAAAGAGACTTTCCCGGTAAAAAAAATTGCGAATCCCTTAACCCGAAAAGCTTACAATATAATATCTACAT
>JAJBVJ010000119.1 GCA_020859875.1 Rikenellaceae bacterium | reverse complement strand
GAACTGACGAGGATGGCCGAGGAAACCTCCGGATAGCTTTCGAGTATGTCGCCGACCAGACGGGCGCCGGTGCCCTCGCCCTTGAATGTCTCCACCGCCTGCCCCTTGTCGAATACGGCCGCCTTGACCAGCGTATTGCCTATGTCGACCGCAAGGTTTAATTTTTTCATCGGATCCTTTAAAGAGTGTCCTGCCTTGCCGCACCTTCAGCGGCGGTGGCAGTCGTCACCGCATCCGCCATCCGGTTCAACGTTCCGACCGCGGCGGATATATCCTTCATTCCCTTAACTGTCAAACCCAGTTTATTATTGTTCTGGCGGAGGATAAAATTTTTCGGGTGGGCCAGAATATACTGCATCACGGCCCGGAAAGTCGCACTCTCGTAGAAGGGCGACTGCTGGTCGGAAATAAAGCGGAGGATGAGCACCCCGTTCTTCAATTTTGCGCTCTCCATACCCAGGCGGAGCATCACCCAACGCAGGCGGACAACGTCGAACAGCTCCCTGACAGCCTCCGGCAGGGGGCCGAACCTATCCACGAGCCTCTGCCCGAACTGGCGGAGGCTATCCTCCCCGGTGATATTATCCAGCTCGCGGTAAAGGCGGAGTTTTTCGGCGCTTTGCGACACATAGCTGTCGGGGATAAGCGCTTCGGTGTCGGTGTCGATATGGGCGTCGTGGAGATACTGCACCTGCTTTTGCGCATCCGGGAACCCGGACTGTGCATCCACGGCCTCCCGGGCGCCGCTTCCGGCCACCAGCCCTTCGCTGTGAAGCTCCTCCATGGCCTCGTTCAGTATCTTCTGATAGGTCTCGAAGCCGATGTCGGCGACAAATCCGCTCTGCTCGGCCCCCAGCAGATTCCCCGCCCCGCGTATGTCGAGATCCTGCATGGCGATATTGAACCCCGACCCCAGGTCGGAAAACTCTTCGAGGGCCCGGAGCCGGCGCCTCGAGTCGCCCGAGAGCATCTCGTCGGGCGGGGAGAGCAGGTAACAGTATGCTTTGCGGTTGGAGCGCCCCACCCGGCCGCGGAGCTGGTGGAGATCGCTGAGGCCGAAATTCTGGGCGTTGTTTATGATTATCGTATTAGCATTCGGGATGTCGATCCCGTTCTCGACGATGGTCGTGGCCACCATCACGTCGTACTCGCCGTAGATGAAATCCATCACGCGCTTTTCCAGTTCGGGCCCGGGCATCTGCCCGTGGCCCACCACCGTGCGTACGCCCGGTACCAGGCCCCGGATCATCGCCTCTATCTTCTCGATATCCTCCACGCGGTTATGGACGAAATATATTTGCCCGTGGCGCGAAAGCTCGAACTCTATGGCCTCCCGGATAATATCTTCGTTGAAAAGGTGCGATTCGGTGGCGATGGGCTGGCGGTTGGCCGGCGGGGTGGTAATCACCGAGAGGTCGCGCGAGCCCATGAGCGAAAACTGAAGGGTGCGCGGAATGGGTGTGGCCGTAAGGGTGAGGGTATCGACGCTCACGCTCATCCGGCGTAGTTTCTCCTTTGCCGAGACCCCGAACTTCTGCTCTTCGTCTATGATCAGCAGCCCAAGGTCTTTGAATTTCACATCTTTGCCGAGTATCTTCTGGGTTCCTATCAATATATCTATCTTACCTGCGGCCAGATCCTCCAATATCTGTCGGGTCTCTTTGGCGCTCTTGGTACGGCTGAGGTGCTCTACCCTGACGGGGAACTCCCGGAGCCTCTCGTTGAAAGTGCGGTAATGCTGCAGTGAGAGGATCGTGGTAGGAACCAGCACGGCAACCTGCTTCGAGTCGGCCACCGCTTTGAATGCCGCGCGGACGGCCACCTCGGTCTTGCCGAAGCCCACGTCGCCGCATACCAGCCTGTCCATCGGCTGAGGGCTCTCCATGTCGTGCTTTACGGCCTCGGTGGCCTTCTGCTGGTCGGGGGTGTCTTCGTATATGAACGAGGCTTCGAGTTCGTGCTGGAGGTATGTATCGGGCGAGAAGGCGAATCCGGGCGTGGCCTTGCGGCGGGCATAGAGCGCGATCAGCTCCCGGGCTATATCCTTGACCGCCTTCTTGGTGGCGGCCTTCATCCGCTGCCACGCCCCCGAACCGAGCTTGTATATCCGGGGCGGCTCGCTGTCGCGGTCTTTGTAGCGGGCAATGCGGTGGAGCGCATGAACGTTCACCAGCAGTACGTCGTTGTCACGGTAGACGAGCTTCACGGCCTCGTGGATACGCCCGTTCTCGGTGGTCTTGACCAGACCGCCGAACCGGCCCACCCCGTGGTCGATATGCACCACATAGTCGCCCACCTTGAGGTTGTTCAGCTCGGCAATGGTCAACGCCTCGCTCCGGTCGACCTCGCGCCGCAGGCGGTAACGGTGATAGCGGTCGAATAGTTGGTGGTCGGTATAGAAGCAGGACTTCATCTGGCGGCTCACGAATCCCTCGTGCAGGGTGATCGAGAGGGGCCTGAAAGCGATATTTTTTTTCTCGATGGAGTTGAATATATTTTCGAGGCGCTCGATCTGGGCCTTGTTTTCGGACATTATATATACCGTATATCCCTCGGACGTATTGCGCTCTATATCCTCGGCAAGCAGCTCGAACTGCTTGTTGAACGAGGGTTGGGGCGATGTTCCGAAGGCGATCTCGAGCTCGGCCTGCCGCCCTTGCGAGGCGATGCGGCGCAGGAGCATTTTCTTGCCGGCTGTCTGCTCTGCGAAGCTCCTGGGGCCCGTTACCATGTTGTCGATCCGAGTGGGATCGTCCAGCTCCTTGAGTATCCTGCCCCGAACGTCGGCGAACCTTTTGAGGGTGTGGTCCAGGTCGTCTATCCAGTATGTGGCCTCACCGGCAAACTCGGCGAACGAGACGCGGCCGCCGGCCATCCGGTCGCTCTTTAGGTTGGGGACTATCTGTACCCCCTCCAATTTGTCGACCGAGAGCTGGGATGCTACCTCGAAGGTGCGTATCGACTCGATCTCGTCCCCGAAAAAGTCGAGCCGGAAGGGAGTATTCTCCGAGTAGGAAAATACATCCAATATACCCCCTCGCACCGAGTATTGGCCCGGTTCGTAAACGAAGTCGACCTTCTCGAAACCATACTCGGCCAGTGTCTCCTCCATAAAGGCTATGGAAAGGCTCTCGCCCGCCTTCACCTCGAGGGTACTCCGCTGCAGCTGCTCCATACCCGTCACCTTCTCCAGCAGTGCCTCGGGCCATGAGCAGACTACAAGGTATCCCTGTGTATGGTTGCGGATGGTGTTGAGCGCGGCGGTGCGCTGAACGATTCCGGAGGCATCTTCCTGTCCGTACTGGATCGACCGCTTATAGCCCGTGGGGAAGAACATCACCCGTTCGGGGTCGAGCAGGGCGTAAAGGTCGTTGCTCAGGTAGGCCGCGGCGTCCCTGTCTTCCGCCACGAAGATGTGCAGTCCGCCCTTGCGGCGAACCGCCGCCGAGGCCGTCAGGGAGAAGGCGGAGCCGACAAGCGAGGAGAGGTAGACGGTCGCCGCCTCGTCCCATGAGGCTATAAGCCGGCTGTAACCCTCCTGCGATGTTATCAGGTTTTCAATGTTCTCGGGGAGCATCGGTTCGGTTTCTATTTTTGGTCTGTCTGTTTCAATTTATATCGGAGTCTCTCTACCGGCTCGCCTATCCGAATGTAAGGTTCATTCTTCGGCACTTTTGGTCTTCATACAACCGACGAACGAAGTATGAGCCAAGTAGCTTGCTGACTTGGCCATACAACCGACGCAGCGGAGCGGGAGCAGAGACTGCTTGCAGACTCGACCCCGCAAGGAGGAGGAAGACCGAAGGTCAAATAACCCGCCGTTTTTAGCCGGAGCAGGAATCAAGTTGCGTGAGGGAGATCACCCGAAATATCGTGTATGGAGGGAACCGAGGAACGAAGCAGGAGCAGAGCCAAGCGTAGCTTGAGCTATGCCCTGCAAGGACGAGGAAGGGCGTAGCCCAACAATGCCTCCCGGAAGCAACTCCTGCTCCGGCGCGGCGGTGTCCTTTACCTTCGGTTTCCTCCTTCGCACCTCGGCCATATGAGTAAGCTCTATGGCCCTCGGTTTGGCGTCGGTTTACTCCACTTTTGGACAAGCAAAAGTGGAAAGAATACAGGTATAAACTCCTCCTACGGGCCACAATATCGACGGCCAAGATTCCAGGAAAATATTTCTCCGCTTAAACCCTTCGCCCATTCGACCGTCCGCCGGCCCTCGGCCACCTACCGGCCACAATATCGAATTCCCCTTCCGGCGGAGCCGGATCCGATGAATGAGCGAGGGCAAAAGGAGCCCCGCTCCAATTTTGCCGAGCGAAGAGGAAGAAAACCAAGCAACCGACGCAGCGAAGCGGGAGGAGAGACTGCTTGCAGGCTCGACCCCGCAAGGAGAAAGGAGAACACAGTTAACCGACGCAGCGGAGCGAAGGCTGCCGAGTTTACTGGAAGCAGCCTTAGCCGCAAGGAGGAAAAGGAACTTAGTAGTGGAAAAGAATTAACCTTCCTTTAATGATACTCCGATACATTACTCCAACCACCATAATATCCCTGTGCCGGTTTTGTCTCTACCGGCTCTCCTATCCGAATCTCAAAGAACTCTCGGCTTCCTTTCAGCCTCCCCCACACAAAAAAGGGAAGAGCAAATACTATTCCCTGCTATACCTTTTTTCACTTCACACTCTTCAGACGAGTTCGTTTCCGCCGCGGTCGAAGAATTTGGTTTCGACAAATCCCACCGACGGGTCGGCCACTATCTTTATGCGGCACTTATATTTCATCTGCCAGCGCAACCTGATCGAAAAGAGACCTTTGGTGAGGTATGCCGCCACGACCGGGCTTACGCGCAGTTTAAGGTACCGCATCCCGCGCTCGGCCACATAATAAGCCACCTGGTTGCCTATCTGCTTGTCGAGCATCACCGTGGGAGTGATCGTCCCCGTACCGTTGCAGGTGGGACAGCTCTCCGAGACCTCGTTTATCGCCTCGGGACGTACCCTCTGGCGGGTGATCTGCATAAGGCCGAACTTCGAAAGCGGAAGGATGGTGTGTCGGGCACGGTCGTCCGCCATCAGCTTCTGCATATGCTCGTAGAGCGCCTGGCGGTTGTCGCCCTTGTGGAGGTCGATAAAGTCTACGACCACTATTCCGCCCATATCGCGCAGTCGCAACTGGCGGGCTATCTCCTGGGCGGCAGCCAGGTTTACGTTCATGGCCGTGCGTTCCTGGTCGTCGTCCACTTTAGCGCGGTTGCCGCTGTTGACATCGATCACGTGCATGGCCTCGGTATGCTCGATAATGAGGTAGGCTCCCTTCTTGAGCGAAACGTACTTTGCGAAGAGCCCCTGTAGCTGTTTCGAAATATCGAAATTGTCGAATATCGGGACGCTGCC
>JAJBVJ010000294.1 GCA_020859875.1 Rikenellaceae bacterium | reverse complement strand
TGCTCGCAGCGGCATGTACCCTCGTTCTGGGTGCAGGCGGTTGCAGTAACGACAACTCACAGGGGCCCGACGGCGGTGCCGAAGGGAAAGATACCTGGATGAAGGTAAGCTTCTCTTCGCCGACCACCTACGCCGACAATCCCGTAGACGGCACAGTCGAAGAGTCGAAGATCGGAACGGTGGACGTATTCGTATACAGCAGTGCCGGTGTGCTGCTCAACAACCGCCAGCTGACCGACTTTACGGCCGATGCCAGCGGTGTATGGACCTCCACCAGCACCGTGCCCGCCAAAACGGGCGACGTGAAGATCTATGTCGCAGTGAATATGCCTTCCAACGTTCGCAGCGCCATGTTGGGCGGAAGCCTCAGCGCCCTCGATGCCGAATACGACGTTACGGTTGCGGATATCGCAACGGACAACAGCTTCGTTATGGCGAGCCAGGTGATCGACGCCACCCTCGAAGAATGGGACGGTGTTTCGGCTATGCCTGCCGCTAACCAGATCTCGACCGAAGTTACCCGTCTTGCGGCCAAATTCACCGTGGAAGAGGCTGCCGGCCTGGTTACACAGAATATTGACGGCGGAGAAGTGTCCAACCTTGAGTTCGGGGTCGGCCAGCTGAATACCAAAACGCTCTATATCAAAAATATCGTGGGCGGAGCGATACAGGGTGCCAACCACACCAAGACTTTCACTTCCGGCCAGACCGCCGACGGGCTGACGGGTATTCCGACGAATTATATATCGGTGAATTCGTCCGGGGAAACGACCCTTACACTCAAGGCTCAGTATGCGCCTGAAAACACCAACGATGACAACCGTTCGGGTAACCTTACCTACTATGCCGTGAAAGCTCAGTTCTACCCGAGCCAGAAGGCATCATGGGACGGAAGCGACCTGACGGTTGACGGTAATTCGATCGGGAATGTGGGTGTGACCTTCTATCTGGTAAAAGTGATCGACAACCTTAACAGCGGCGAGATCCTGAACCTCTATTTCTACGATCAGACCGAGGCGGCCGATTTCGTTACCGCCGGCGGTTACACCAGCGGCAGTGTGGATTATACCGTTGCAAGTTCTTCGGCGATCGAATATACCGATGCGCTTTGCTACTACACCGTTTATGTAAACTTCGGTTACGATTACGACGTGTACCGCAACGACTTCTACCGTTCGACCATCACCAAGATCAACGGACTCGGCGATGCGGCTCCCGGCCCGATCGATCCCGACGTACCGCCCGTAGACGGACGTACGGATATCGAAATGAGCATCACCGTAGAACCGTGGAACCTTGTCAGCTCGCAGGACGAACTGACCCCGCAGGGTTAATCTCTTTTTAATCTCGCCGGAGAGTACCGGAAGGATAAAGTCCTTTCGGTACTCCTTCGGGAGATTATTACAACCGCAGAAAACCGACCGTATGGAACAACGGCTGTATAAAATCACCATGGTTCTGGCGCTAATATTCCTTGCGCCCGGGTGCGACCTGCTCCAGGACGACCTGAGCAACTGTCCCACCGACGAGGGGAGGACATATCGGATCTTCTTCCCGCTTGCGGGGGGCACCGATTCCGATATAGACCCGCAGGATGTGAAGCAGCTGTCGCTCTACGTGTTCGACCGGTACGGATATTATGTAACATATGTTCAGGATGATGCACCGCGGCTGGACGACGAGAATTACTGTATAACCCTCGACCTGGAGACCGACGAGCGCTATTTGTTCGTCGCGTGGGGCAATATGGCTCCCGACTACGGATATTCGCTGGACAACGATCCGAACGACCTTATCGGACGGTGGTATGTACGGCTGGACGATCCCGGGGCGGAACATCTGCTCTACGGCTACCTCGATGCCCCGGCAACCCGGGCGGACGGTACGGTCGACTATGCAGTGGAGATCAACCAGAACACCTATACGGTGCATATTACAACGGAGGGATTTCCCGATCCCGGCGATAACCATACGCTGGATCTTACCCACGGCCTGGTGGGCTACTCGTTCATGAAGGAACCGGTGGTTTCCTACCCGGTAACCTATACCACGAACTGCGGCAGGGATGCCGCCGGACAGCCATCCGTTTCTGCCCGGACTTACGGACTGGATGCAGGAAGCGATACCACGCTCGAGCTCTATAACGCCGACAAGGGCAACAAACTCTTCGAAGACAGCCTGCTGTCGCTCATAAACGAGGCCAACCGCCAGGGTGCGGCAATTGATTTCAGCCTCGTACATAATTTTTACATCCACCTGAAATATAACGATACGAGCATGGAGGTCGAAGTCTCGCTCAACGGGTGGAACATAACCTACGAATACCATGAACTGGGCTGACCGTTCGGCCCCGTCCGACAGGATGATGAGAGAAGTAAAACGAAATATACTCCGGATGCTCGCTGCCGTTTTGTTGGTCGCCACCTTTGCCGGATGCTCCGATAAGGGGGACACGGGCGGACAAAAGGAGAAGGTCGATGTGGTGCTGCGCGTGCGGTTCGATGTCTCGGGATTAACTTCCCGTGCCACCGACGAGGGCACGGCGTGGGAGCGCCGGGTTAACGACCTGCGCATTTTCGTTTTCCGGGACGACGGACTCCTTGAAGAAATGCTCACGTTCCAGGCCTCGGAACTGACGGGCGACCTACTTGAAACAACTACGGTCGTGATGGCCGGAGAAAAAACGTTCGTCCTTACGGGGAACGAACCCGGCGATCTGACAGCCGGTCTCGACAATGCAGAATACCTGTGGGAACTGGAGGCGATGGAACTTACAACCCCCTCCCACCAATATACCGACGGACTTCCTTTCGTAACACTCGAAAAGACGGCCGTGGAAAAAGATGCCACCGGCATCTATGAAATGGAGTTGGCCCTGCGAAGGGCGGTATCGAAGGCGGAACTGCGCCTGATAAAATCCGAAGACAATTACACCACTGTCGAAGTGGCCAATATAGATATAGTGGATACGCCCTCGAAAAGCGCCCTGCTTCCGGGAGATCCACTCACCGATACGGGTCTGCTCACGACCGTCACCGACAATGTGGGTTCCGTTGTGCTCTCCACCGACCAGGAGGAAGAATTCTCCTACTACCTCTACGAACACATCACCGGAGCGGGCGATGCGGCCACGAACCGGGCTACTCGCATACGCCTCGAACTGCTTATAGACGGGGTGTCGAACATATATATAATTCCGCTGGTGACCGTAAACGAGGCCCTCGAGCAGGTGAACGATATAACCCGCAACACACTATACAGGCTCGATGTATTGGTTCACCCCTACTCGATCTTTGTCGATTACAACATCTATGCATGGAACTGGGATACCGGCAACGACTACGATAAAGAATTGGGCGGCGGGGGCGACAACGGTTCTTTTTACAGCATAGACAAGTGGATCGAGGCGGGCGAATGGGAAAAGGAGCTCCCGATCGAAGACCAATGACAAAGCAGATAAAAATAAAAATATAAGGTATGAAAAAATGTATCCATAAATTGGCACTGGCCTGCCTGGCGGTTTTTTCGGCGACCGGATGCACGAACGAAGATACGTCGATCGTCGTGGACAGCTCGCAGTTGTATTTCAGCTATTCCATGCCCGGCGGAATGACCGTACAGACCTATGCCGTGGAGGCGATGACGCATGAGAACCGTATATACGACCTCTACGTCCTCTTTTTCGACCCCGCCGCCGGCGATACGTACAAGGGCTGCGCCCGTTCGGGGGTAAGTACGACCTCCACTTCCGGAAGCTCGCGGGTGTCGATGCCCGAGGGCTGCGATGTGATGGACAGGTGGAAGATGCTCTTTGTGGCAAACCTCGACGAGTACCTGCTCGACGGGGAGACCGACGCCGGGGACTGGCTCGACGGCCTGCTGACCTCACAGGATATGGATTATGCCATAGAAGAACTTATGGGGATGTCCGAAACGGCGATCCAGTCGCCCCTACTGATGAGCGGACAGGCCGATAAACCCGCCGACACGAACGAGATATCGGTGGAACTGGCCCGGAGGGTCGCCCGCATCGACCTTATAAACAGCGCTTCAAACTTTACGCTGGTCAGCGCCCAGGTGTGGAATGCCCGCACCTACGCATACCTCATGGAAGAGGGGGGCATACCCGACGGAACCACGGCCAACAGCTTCTCCAATTATACGGACAACACCGCCGCCCCGACCGACGGCAAGATCCAGGGTAAGCTGTATGCCTTCCCGAATACCTCCATCCCGACCACGGGAGATATAAATACCACCTGCCTTATAATCGGCGGGGTGTATACCGGAAGCGGCGGGACGGGTTCGGTGACCTATTACAGGGTGAACGTATGCGCGAACCTGGCGATGTATCAGGAGCTGAAAGGCAACAGCATCTATACGATCGATATCACCAATGTGACCAGCGACGGAGAGGGTTCGCCCGGCGACGCCCACAACAAGGATAACCTAAACATAACATACAGCCTCAACAACTGGGACGACTCGTACAGCGTGCTCTATGTGTACGACGTCTACGGCAATGCACTCGGGGTTTCGCAGCGGTTTATCAATTTCTCATACCGCGGCCCCCAGGAGGCGACCATCAACGTTTTCCGCCTTTACAGCGACTCGAACCCCCTCACGGGAGACTGGACTTTGGAAACTCTGACGGGGTCTTACGCCTCCTCGTTCTCCGCTACCAAAGATAACGACAAACTCACTATCGAGGTCTTGGACGAAAATACGCTGGCGGTAGACCGCGACGCCCAGGTCTATCTGCGTTGGGGCACCATCTACATGCTGCTGGAAGTCACCCAGCTCAGTTACGCCTCACAGGTGGACAATGCGCTGGTGAGCCCTACCACCCTGTCGTTCGCCCTGCTCGGAGCCTCGCCCAAACAACTGACGGTGAGCCTTCAGGGGGATTTCTCAGGAGTGACTCGGTCGGATATAGAGACGGCCTTTATCTATCACGACAGCAGCGACACGGGCTGGCTGCATATAGACCAGGGTTCGACGGTGGACGACGAGGCTCTGGGGATGTTCTATTTCAACGTATGGCCCGACGACTACAACGACTACACGGACGGGGTGAGGCAGGCCGAGATAAGGTTCGTGATCCGGGTGGGCGGCAGTCTTACCACGGCGCACGTGGATGTGTACCAGAGTCCCGACTCGTTCGGCGACGGCGAGCTGCGAATTGTGGAGATAATATGTATGGAGAAAGACGAGGAAACCGGGGAGTATCTGAACCGCGGGGCGACCTCGTCGCTGGCGGCAAAGATGCCGGGGCTGCCGGTAGGCCAGAATACGGCCAACCATCTCCATTTCCGTATGGTGGGCAGCGATTTCATCAAGTATGTAATGTATATCAATTCGTCGCTCGACTGGGAGATCGTCGCCAGCGGGGTAACGGCCGAGGCGCTGGATTTTACTCCGTCGAGCGGCAAGGGCGATTACGCCCATGCGGTAGAGGTGGAGATAACCGCAGTCAGTGACGTCGAC
>JAJBVJ010000036.1 GCA_020859875.1 Rikenellaceae bacterium | reverse complement strand
GCACAACACCGTCGAAATCGAGCCTGTCGTTGAATTCTCTTGCGGTATTTACCGCATCCTGACCCGTCATCGAATCGACCACGAAGAGGGTTTCGGAAGGTTTTACGGCCTTCTTAACCGCTTCGATCTCGTTCATCATCTGCTCGTCCACCGCCAGGCGCCCGGCCGTATCGACGATCACGGTATTGAGTCCTTTGCCGCGGGCATATTTTATAGCATTTTCAGCGATCTGCACGGGATTTTTATTCTGCTCTTCGGTATAAACCTCCACCCCGATCTGGTCGCCCAGTATCTTCAGCTGGTCGATGGCCGCCGGACGGTAGACATCGCCGGCCACCAGAAGCACTCCGCGTCCCTTTTTGCTTTTTATATATTTTGCCAGCTTGCCGGAAAAAGTAGTTTTACCCGATCCCTGCAGCCCCGCTATAAGAATCACGGCGGGATTGCCTCCCAGGTTAATATCCGAGGCCGTGCCGCCCATAAGGGCAGCCAGCTCGTCCCGGACGATCTTGGTCATCATCTGGCCGGGCTTGACCGATTTGAGAACATCCGCCCCCAGGGCGCGGGCCTTCACGTCGTCGGTAAAGGTTTTGGCTACTTTATAATTGACGTCGGCATCTATAAGGGCACGGCGTATCTCCTTGAGGGTTTCGGCAATGTTGATCTCCGTGATCTTACCCTCGCCGCGGAGCAGTTTGAACGACCTTTCGAGTTTATCTGTTAAGTTTTCGAACATCTCAATTAACCATTACTTTGAAACTGTGCAAAGATAGTAATTAATAGTGATTAGATATGCTGCCGGCAGGGCAGCAGACTTATACCCGGGCGGCCTTTTGTGTTTTCCCCCATTACTTTATCTTTGCATAACATTTCCTTAACACAATGAGGGTAGACATTAAAAAAGTGCTGCGCGACAAGAACCCGAAACTTGACAGGCTCACCCCGGGGTTTATCAAGTCTTACCTTCGTCGGATCGTGCATGAGGATGAGGTGAACCTTTACCTCGACAAGTTTTCGCATCTGCCCACGATCGAATTTATAAAAGCCTCTCTCGACCATATGGGAATCACCTATTCCATCGAGGGTTTGGAGGGGCTATCTGAAAAAGGACGGTACATATTCGCATCCAACCACCCTTTCGGGGGGCTGGATGGAGTGATGCTGGCCGTGAAAATAGCGGAATATTTCGGCGACGTTCGCGTGGTGGTAAACGATATATTGATGAATCTCGAACCTCTCGCACCGATATTTATCCCGGTTAATAAACACGGCCGTCAGAAACCGGAATATCTGCAGTCGTATAAGGATGCCTTTGCCTCCAACGTGCCGATCATTACTTTCCCGGCGGGACTATGTTCGCGCAGACGGGGCGGCAGGGTCGAAGACCTCGCCTGGCGCCCTAATTTCATAAAGCAGGCCATAGCTACGGGAAGGGACATAGTGCCCGTCTATTTCGAAGGTACCCTTTCCAATTTCTTTTACCGTCTGTCCTCTTTCCGTACGGCTGTGGGAATAAAGGCAAATGTGGAAATGCTCTACCTTGTGGATGAAATGTTCAAACAGAGCGGGCAGGATTTCCTGATCCGGGTCGGAGGGCCGATCCCCTGGCAAAGCCTCCGGGGAAGGCGGGTTTGGGAGACGGCTTCCGAGATTCGCGCCACGGCATATTCCCTTAAAGAGCGGTAATATTCTTGCTCTGATTTTATCCATCGGTTTTTCAACGAATCCCCCAAATAATGGCTCGAAAGGCCACGATTTTTGCAGGATTAGTACTAAATTTGCCACGCGAAGTCTTTTAAAGGATGAAACCACTCATAGAACCGGTATCCCGAGAGCTCATCGAGGCGGAACTTACGCCCGAGCGATTCCTGCGTAATACCAATAATGCCGGGAACATGATCTACGTGGTAACGGCCGCCGACAGCCCAAATACCATGCGGGAGATAGGGCGCCTGCGGGAATGGGCATTCCGCGATGCGGGGGGCGGTACCGGCCAGCAGGTGGACATCGACGAACTGGACACAATCGAAAACGGGTATAACCAGCTGGTGGTCTGGGATCCGGACGAGCGCGAGATAGTGGGGGGTTACAGATATATCGTTTCCCGTTCGAGCCATACTCCCAATCTTTCCACGGAACACTATTTCCGGTTCAGCGACAGATTCAGAAAAGAGATCCTTCCCTACACCATAGAACTGGGCCGTTCGTTCGTCCAGCCCCACTATCAGGGAACGCGCCAAACACGAAAAGGAGTCTATGCACTCGACAACCTGTGGGACGGTTTGGGAGCGCTTCTTGTGGGAAATCCCGACATGAAATATTTTTTCGGTAAGGTCACAATGTACGGGGATTATAACCGCCAGGCCCGGGATATACTTATATACTTCCTACGCAAATATTTTCCCGATACCGAAAACCTCGTAGAGCCGATACATCCGATACAGCTGGCGATCGACGAGGGGAAGATGGCCCGAATTTTCACCGGTGCGGACTTTGCCGAAGATTATAAAATCCTCAGCCGTGAAATACGGGCACTCAACGAGAATGTACCTCCCCTTATAAATTCCTATATGAGCCTTTCGCCGACCATGCGTGTCTTCGGAACAGTATGCAACCCCGATTTCGGCGACGTGGAGGAAACGGGAATACTTATCACCATAGAGGATATATACCCGAAGAAGTCGGAGCGCCACACCAAAAATTTATAACTGCAGCCGGGATCCCCGGCACCAAAATCCGGTCGTTCTTCGGCCGTGACATTTTGTCAGTATCCCCTTATTTTTAATGTGCCTTTGTCTGTCAGCTTGTCCCTTTAACCGGCTGGCAAACAATTTGTTTATGCATTGCCGGATAACGAAGCAATTAACAACAGTTATAGGGCAATGAATATAAACAATTTGACAATAAAGGCTCAAGAGGCCCTTCAACAGGCCTTTTCACTGGCGGCGGCCCGCTCTTCGCAGGCCGTGGAGCCGATGCATATTCTGGCCGCCGTGATAGAAGAGGACGATTCGCTGGCCGCATTTCTTTTGGGAAGGACGGGGGTGAATGTCAAGGGTCTTCGCGGTGAAGTGCAGAGCGCTGTCAATGCGCTTCCGAAGGTGAGCGGTGGCAACGGAGAGCAATATTTCTCACAAGGCTCATCGAGGGTAATCCAAAAGGCGATCGATTTCACCTCGACTTTCGGGGACAAGTACGCCTCGGTGGAGCATTTGCTTTTAGGGCTGATCGCCGATGGAGGGGATGCTTCGCGGATATTGAAACAGGCCGGTGCCACGGAGAAAGAACTGGTACAGGCGGTAAAGGATTTCAGGAAGGGGTCGACGGTAGACAGCCAGACGGCAGACCAGACATTCGACGCGTTGGGAAAATACGCGATCGACCTGAATAAGATGGCACGGGACGGCAAACTCGACCCGGTTATCGGCCGGGACGAAGAGATTAGACGGGTTCTGCAGATACTTTCGCGCAGGACAAAGAACAATCCTATCCTGGTCGGCGAACCGGGGGTGGGCAAAACCGCCATTGCCGAGGGCATCGCCCACCGCATTGTGGATGGAGACGTGCCGGAGAACCTCAAGACCAAACAGATCTATTCGCTGGATATGGGTGCCCTGATAGCGGGAGCAAAGTATAAAGGTGAATTCGAGGAGAGGCTCAAGGCCGTGGTTAAAGAGGTGATCGACAGCGAAGGTGAGATACTGCTTTTCATAGACGAGATACATACTCTCGTGGGTGCGGGAAAGAGCGACGGTGCGATGGATGCCGCCAATATACTCAAGCCCGCACTTGCCCGCGGAGAATTGCGCACGATAGGTGCGACCACTCTCGACGAGTTCCAAAAATATTTCGAACAGGACAAGGCACTCGAGCGCCGTTTCCAGAAAGTAAATATCGACGAACCTTCCACGGCCGATGCTATTTCCATACTGCGCGGTCTAAAGGAGCGTTACGAGAACCACCATATGGTCAGGATCAAGGACGAGGCTATAATTGCCGCAGTGGAGCTTTCGCACAGGTATATAACTTCTCGGTTCCTTCCCGACAAGGCAATCGACCTTATAGACGAAGCGGCGGCAAAGCTGCGCATCGAGATGAACTCCGTTCCGGAGGACATCGACCAACTCGACCGGAGGGTACGACAACTTGAGATCGAGCGCGAGGCAATCCGCCGTGAGAACGACAGTCAGCGTATAGAAGATTTGTCCAAAGAGATCGACGAGCTAAACTCCCAAAGGAATACCCTGCGGGCCAAGTGGCAGAGTGAACGGGATATACTGGTACGAATACAGAAAAACAAGGAGGATATAGACCAGATGAAGGTTCAGGCTGCTCAGGCAGAGCGGAACGGCGATTACGGTCTTGTAGCCGAAATACGTTACGGCAAAATGCGCGATGCGGAGAACGACATAGCGCATCTTCAGCAGGAGCTCCAAAAATACCAGGCCGGCGGTGAATCGATGATTAAAGAGGAGGTCGAAGCGGAAGACATTGCCGAAGTTGTATCGCGCTGGACAGGTATTCCCGTCAGCCGGATGCTGGCGAGCGAGCGCGAGAAGCTCCTCCACATGGAAGCGGAGCTCCACCGGCGGGTCGTGGGACAGGATACTGCTATCCAGGCCATTTCGGATGCCGTCCGCCGGAGCCGTGCCGGACTGCAGGACAGCCGCAGGCCCATAGGGTCGTTCATTTTTCTGGGTTCGACCGGAGTAGGGAAGACCGAGTTGGCAAAGGCGCTCGCGGAATTCCTCTTTAACGACGACAACATGATAACCCGTATCGATATGAGCGAGTATCAGGAGCGCCATGCGGTCTCAAGGTTGATAGGGGCCCCTCCGGGATATGTGGGTTATGATGAAGGTGGACAGCTTACCGAAGCCGTAAGGCGCAAACCCTATTCGGTAGTACTGCTCGACGAGATCGAGAAAGCCCATCCCGATGTGTTCAATATCCTGCTTCAGGTTTTGGACGACGGACGACTTACGGATAATAAGGGGCGCACTGTCGATTTTAGAAACACTATCGTCATAATGACCTCGAATCTCGGTTCGGGTTTGATTATGGATAATTTTTCAGATGCCATGCAGGGCGACCGGGTTCCGGAAGAGGTAGTGGATAAAACCCGCGACCAGGTGGTGGAACTAATGAAACAGACCCTCAAACCGGAATTTTTGAACCGTATCGACGAGATCGTCATGTTCACACCGCTGACCCGTTCGGATGTAGCGCAGATCGTCGATATTCAACTGGGGTCTATATCGCGTCTGCTGGCAGAGAACGGTATCGTTTTGGAAGTCACGGACAAAGCGAAGAATTGGATCGCCTCGGAAGGCTACGACCCGATGTTCGGGGCACGCCCCGTTAAAAGGACTATACAGCGGTATATCGTAAACGACCTCTCCAAACAAATACTTGCCGGGAAGGTCGATCGCGAGAAGGCTATCGTAATAGATGCAGACGGTGCTGGATTGATATTCACGAATTGACGGGAAATGAGTGAACGATAATCCG
>JAJBVJ010000149.1 GCA_020859875.1 Rikenellaceae bacterium | reverse complement strand
GAGGATAATAACTGTTTTTTTCATTTCTAACTGTTTTTAATATTGGGTCTTTCGAGCCCGTAACCTTTACGGGCGTCTTCTTTTTTAAGCAGGTATGCCACCGCCACGGACATTATCCCGAACAGGGCGAATATCATCATCGGAAGGTTGTAATCATAAACGTTCACATCGTTGCCGTTTTCAGATACTACGGTTCCTACAACGCAATATTTATCGAGCACCCAGCCGATTAGCAGGGGTACACCCCCCAGTCCGATATTCTGCACCCAGAAGATCACGGAATAAGCCGTTCCCAGTTTATGGTAGGGAATAATCTTCGGGACGGATGGCCACATGGCTGAAGGGACGAGAGAGAAAGCGGCCCCGAGTATGAGCATCAGACAAATAGCCAAAGCCGGACTGGTGAAAGCGGGCACCGAGAACATCAGGTGTACGAAGACCAATAGCAGCGCCCCTATCATCATCAGTGTCGCCCCCCTGCCTTTTTTGTCATATATGCTGCCGAACAGTGGGGTGAGCAGTATGTTCCCGAAGGGAAGCAGGGCGGGAATGGCCCCGGCCCAGGTGGTCGATACCCCGAACTTCTGGATCATGAGTTCCGTAGCGAATTTAAGAAAGGGGAAAACCGCCGAATAAAAGAGCACGCACAGCAGTGTTATAAGCCAGAATCCGCGTAGCCTGACGATCGAAAATATATCGGTGAGCTTAAATTTTTCATCCTCGGCGGCATCCGTCCGGGTGGCCGTGGCAGGGTCTGCAGCGAGTTCCCTGTCGGCCTTCCGATCGAGCATTATATAGATCAGGAAGCTCAATAGTCCGATCAGCAGCATGATAAGGCAGAGCACCAGCGGGGCCGAAGGGCTGCCCATCCGCTCGGCGAACGGAAGTGCTCCCAGCAGTGCGATAGCCGTTCCGATGCGCCCCGCCGCCACATTGAGCCCCATCGCAAGCGCCAGTGAACGGCCCGTAAACCACTTCACGATAATCTTCGAGGCCGTGATCCCGATCATCTCGATGCCCACCCCGAATATTGCGAATCCGAGCATGGCATAGAACACTTGTATGCTCATTGTTTTTCCGAGAATAGTGATGGCCTGATCCCCGAACTGGGTCGATATCGCCCAATATTTAAGGAACGTTCCCCCGATCATTATTACCACGGCAAGCAGGCCCGTAAAGCGGGGGCCCATCCGGTCGAGGATCATTCCCGCGAAGATCAGCATGAACAGGAAGACATTGAAAAGACTGTATCCGGAGGTAAAAAATCCGTATTGTGTGGAGTCCCATCCCAGACCGCTTTCCAACATGGGTTTTAGTGGGGCCATCACATCCGAAATGATATAGCCCGTCAGCATGGTGAACGACACCAGCAGCAGTACCGTCCAGCGGGCAGCGGACGAACGGGTAATTTTCCTGTGTAAAGTTTCCGTCATGATTCAAGTTCGGTATTAAAAACGGGCGGCCATTTGCACAGAAAAAACGCTGTGAAGGCCGCTCCCCTATGTTATATAGTATATCTTGCCATCGGTTAATCGTCTGCCAGGGTATACTCCTTTAATATTTCGTAGGCTTCCCTCATACCGAGTTCTCCCGCTTTACTTAGATCGAGGCACCCCTTTCTGGTATCTTTCATGTAGATCTGTATCAATCCGCGGTTAAAGTAGGCCTCCGCAAAGTCGGGATAGAGTTCGATGGCCCGGGTAAAATCTTCGAAGGCTTCCGGCATCCGCGACGACCTGGCGAGCAGAATTCCGCGGTTGTAATATATGTGGGCAAAGTCGGGCAGCAGTTTGGCAGCCTTGTTCAGATCGGCAATGGCCTCGTCATAGGTATACACCCGTGTAGAGTTATTACGGAGACGGCTCGATGGGTCGGAATCGATGGTAAGGCGCTGGAAAGAATTGTCGATCGAGGAGATAAAATCGATCATCTCGCTTCGCGTTGTGGCGCGGTTGATATAGAGGAAGGCATTTGTCGGATTGCGGTCTATGGCTTCCGTGTAGGTATTTACCGAGCTGGTATATTGTTTTATCTGTGACTGGGTTATACCCCGAAGGAAAAGGTCGTGCCATTCGCTGCGTCCCATGGCGATCTTCTCGTCGAGCATCCGGTCGTAGGCGAGAAGGGTATCGGCCGGAAGGTCGCTCTCGGCCGTGGTAAGGGTGAGGTACGGGTTGTCCAGCTCCTCACGGAACAGTTCGAGTTGCCTCAGGCGGTACCGTCCCCGCGGTGAGGTCGGAACCGAATCGGGCGAGATGAGGGTAAAACGGAACATCGGCAAAAGTTTTACCTGTGCGTTCTCCTCCACCGGCGAACCTATCTGAGAGCGGGACATCCGGGATTCGAAAGCCACCAACTGGTTGAACCTTCGCGAGGTATCGGCATAGATAGAAAATGTGCTGTCGTTGAGCTTCGAGCGGTATTCCGCGATTTTCCGCTCGGCAACCGTATGGTCGGAACGCGATCCCCTCGTATCGCCCAGGGCATATTTCACCCCGGCTCTTCCCAGATATGCGTTTGCGAAGTCGGGATAGAGTTCGATCGCCCTGTTATAATCGGCAACGGCTCTTTCGAGATCTCCGAGCTGCTGGTAAAGGTGGGCCCGGTTGTAATATAAAAGTACGTTGCCGGGGCTGTACCTGGCCACCATATTATAATCTTCCAGGGCCCGGTTGTAATCCCCGATCTGAGAGCGAATTATCGCCCGGTTGAAATAGGTCTGCGAATTGGTGGAATCGAGTTCCAGCACGCGGTCGAAATCGCCGATGGCCTGTACCGGACGGTTTGTATTGGCATAAACTATGGCCCTGTTGAAATAGGGCGGCACGTAGGTACTGTCGCACTGGATGGATTTGTCGAAATCGAGAAGTGCATCTTCGTAATCCTTTCTCGAAAGGTGTAGGGTCCCCCTGAAATAATATCCCCTCGGGTCTTCCCGGTTGGTACGTATCGCAGCGTCGAAATCTTCATATGCCTTTACCGTATCTTTCATGTGAAGATACGAAAGTCCGCGATTGATATAGGCGTCCGCTACCTTGGTTTCGTATTTGAGAAACTGGTTAAAATCCTCGACCGCACTCTCGAACTGCTGGCTCAAAAAATAGGTCACCCCGCGGCTGAAATATGCACCCGAAACGTCCGGACGGAGGTCGATAGCCTCCTGAAAATCTTTCAGTGCGTCGTCGTAATTACCCAGGCGCGAGCGGGTGATCGCCCTGTTGCGGTATGCAAGCGTATATACCGGATTTTTCTGTATGGCGATCGTAAAATCCTGCTCGGCGCCCAGCAGGTCGTCGAGGTTGTATTTGGCCACTCCGCGCAGGAAATAGGCCTCGTAGGCATCGGGGTCGACCCTAAGAAGAATATTGAGCGTTTCGATGGCGCTCTCGTATTTGCTGTCGTTCAGGAAAACCGCACCGATATAGTTGAAATAGGCCTTATTCAACTGCCCGCTGGCCCCGGCCCCAGCCATAAAAAGGAGTATTGTAATGAGGACAGCTATCCGGCGCATAAATGAATTTCGGGGTTTTTTCGGGTGCTAATATACTAACTCTGCGGCTAAATTCCGCGTTCCGCTCAAAATCGGAACGGCCCCGCGCCTCTTTTTATTGCTTACAACCCACTTCCCCCGCCGACTCTTAGGGTTATTGCAAAAAAAGTATTATTTTTGACGGCAATTTGCCTTTATAAAAAAGGAATCCGATTCATCCATGAAAAAGACAGACGTAGTGCTCGGCCTTCAATGGGGCGACGAAGGAAAAGGAAAGGTGGTCGACGTACTTACCCCCGGATATAAGGTCATAGCACGGTTTCAGGGCGGCCCCAATGCAGGCCACTCCCTCCATTTCAACGGCGAAAGTTATGTTCTCCATACCATTCCCTCGGGCATTTTCCGCGAAGGAACAGTAAATATTATCGGCAACGGAGTTGTCGTCGACCCTGTAATTCTATCGCAGGAAGTGGACGAGCTGGAAGCAGCAGGCGCGAATTTGACCGACTGCCTTAAAATTTCGAAGAAAGCCCACCTTATCCTCCCGACCCACCGCATTCTCGATGCGGCCTCGGAAGCGGCCAAAGGCAAAGCCAAGATCGGCTCGACGCTCAAGGGCATCGGGCCGGCCTATATGGATAAAACGGGCCGAAACGGCCTCAGGGTGGGAGACATCATATCCGGGGAATTCATCGAGCGATACAACCGGCTAAAGGAGAAGCATCTGGGAATACTGTCCCAGTACGATTACCGGTTCGATATAACCCAGTACGAAGAGCAGTGGTTCGAAGGTATCGAGAAAATTCGCCGGTTCGAATTTATAGACAGCGAGCATGTGGTGAACAAATTTATCGACGACGATATATCCGTGCTGGCCGAGGGTGCTCAGGGGGCCCTGCTGGACGTCGACTTCGGGACATACCCCTTCGTTACCTCTTCCAATACCCTCAGTGCCGGGGCCTGCACGGGCCTGGGAATTGCTCCCAGCCGCCTCGGGGAGGTTTACGGCATATTCAAAGCCTATTGCACCAGGGTCGGCAGCGGCCCCTTTCCCACCGAGCTCTTCGACGCGGACGGCGAGCGGCTGCGGGAGGTAGGCCGTGAATTCGGCGCCACTACGGGTCGACCACGCCGCTGCGGCTGGCTCGATCTGGTAGCCCTCAAATATACGGTGATGCTCAATGGGATAACATCCCTGATCATGATGAAATCGGATGTATTGACCGGCTTCGATAAGGTTAAAGTTGCAGTAGCCTATAATACACCGCACGGGGCCACTGCCCGATTCCCATACGAGGTCGACGAAAATACCGAGCCCGTATATATGGAAATGGAGGGCTGGAGCGAGGATATATCTAAAATACGCAATTACGAGCGGCTTCCCGAAAGTTTCCGCCGGTATGTGGAATTCATCGAGTCCGAGTGCGGGGTTCCGATCAGGATTATTTCCGTTGGCCCCGACCGGGAAGAGACGATAATGCGGTAAAATCCGTATAAAACATAGAAAACCGCCTTTCGGGGCGGTTTTTTATTTCCCGTAGAACATCTGCATGGAATTTGTAATTGATACCGAGGATTATCCAGACGGTACCCCGATAATTTATTGTATGGGGTATATCTGACGACGGATGTTCGAATATTAATTATAAATAGAAGTTATGAAAACAACAAGATTAGCTATCGTGGCACTGGCCATAGCGGCCATGTTCCTGGCCGGATGTTCTTCGATGAGTAAAACGGGCAAGGGTGCCCTTTACGGAACCGGCGGCGGAGCCGCGGTTGGTGCCGGCCTGGGGGCCATCATTGGCGGAGGCAAAGGTGCAGGTATCGGGGCTGCCGTAGGTGCAGGCGTAGGAGCGGGTGCCGGCGCTCTTATCGGAAGCCGGATGCAGAAACACCAGGAAGAGATCGCGCAGGCTATACCGGATGCCGATGTAGAGACCGTAGAGGACGACAACGGCCTGCAGGCCCGCCAGGGTACTTGCTAGGCCGGTATTCGCTTCGATACCGGCACGTCCGATCTGAGCGCGTCTTCGCGCCACTCGCGCGCCAAATTCGCCGATGCA
>JAJBVJ010000145.1 GCA_020859875.1 Rikenellaceae bacterium | reverse complement strand
GCTCCCTCTTTCCGCACCGGATGGCCTCCAGAGCTCTTTCTGTGCGTGACTTCATTACCTTGGATTCTATATCGTCCATTTTGCTTTTTATCAGTTCCCAGCCCATTTGCTGAAGGCCGCCCCCGGTGTGGTCACACAGGTATTCGGCAAAGGTCAACAGGGCGTTGGGTGTGCAGAATTCTTTTATGTGACCATCGGTGGCAAACTGCATAAAATGTTCCCCGGTGCGACCTTTCCGGTAGCATGCGGTACAGAACGAGGGGATATTCCCACCCCGGATAAGCTCCTCGACGGTCTGAAGGAGGGATCGTGTGTCGGAAAGCAGGAACTGCTCCCTGTTGAGTTCCTGCATATTCCCGTTTCCCGAATAGCCCCCGATCTCCAGGTTAGTGCCTGCATCTATCTGGGATACGCCGCAGCGGATAAGCTCGTTCCGCAGGTCATGGGGTTCACGGGCGGTGAGGATTGACCCTGCATAGGGTACGGCAAGGCGCAGTACCGCCACGAGATATTTAAAATCCTCATCCGAAACCTCTCTGTGGCCAAGAGGATCCATATTCGAGGCCGCCTTGATTCGCGGGAAAGATATGGTATGGGGGCCGACGCCGAAGCAGGCCTCGAGATGGTTCGTGTGGCGAACCAGTGCCATGACATCGAATTTCCAATCTCCCAGGCCGAAGAGCGCGCCCAGTCCCACATCGTCGATTCCCGCCTTCATGGCCCTGTCGAGGGCCGTCAGACGGTAATCGTAATCGCTTTTCGGCCCCCGGCCGTGAACCTTTCCGTAAATATGCGGGTCGTAGGTCTCCTGGAATATCTGATAGGTTCCGATCCCGGCTTCCTTTACGGTGCGGAACCCTTCGGTGTCGAGTGGGGCCGCATTGATATTCACCCGGTTGATATATCCCGATTCCCGGCGGGTCAGGTAGACGATGCGTACGGTTTCGGCGATGAACCCCGGATCGTAGAGGGGATGCTCCCCGAAGACGAGGATAAGCCTTCTCTGCCCCCGGGACGACAAGTGGGCCACCTCGCATCCGATTTCTTCCGGGCGGAGAGTGCGGCGTACGGAGCTGCCGTTGGAGGCACGGAACCCGCAGTATGTGCAGTCGTTGACACATTTATTGCCGATATACAGCGGAGCGAATATGACGATACGGTCGCCGTAGATTCGCCGTTTGAGTTTTCCGGCGGCTTCGACCACCTGCTTCCGCTGCTGTGGGGAGGCATTCAATAAAAGGGCGGTTTCCCGAAGCGAGAGCCTTTGCAGGGAGAGCGATTTGCGGATCACCCGGGTAAGAGACTCGGGTTCCGGAACAGAACTTTCGAGTATAGATCGTATCTCCGCCGGGTCTATAAAGGGCTCGCCCTGCCGGTCGGGAATGGAGTAAATTTGTGGCGTGAACATTGTCCGGGTTCGATAAGGGTGCAAAGTTAGCTTAAAAACCATTACTTTTGGGTCGAAAAAGAGCAAAGAGGATTAAATGGCCAAAAGAAGTACGTTCGGGAGCCGGTTCGGCACCATTGCCGTAGTCGGGGGGTCGGTAATAGGGCTGGGGAATATTTGGCGCTTTCCCTATATCGCGGGAGAGAACGGGGGAGGAGCCTTTCTTATGGTCTATGTCCTTGTAAGTTTCCTTGTTTCTGTACCCATAATGCTTTCCGAGTTTACGATCGGACGTGCCAGCCGGCGTAACTCTATGCGTGCATTCCGTAAGCTCTCTAAAATAAGGAGCTGGCGCCTTACCGGGTATCTGGGCATAGTGACCGCATTTACAATACTTTCCTTTTACAGCGTGATAGCCGGATGGGGGCTCGAATTTATCAAGCAATCCCTAACGGGGGAATTCATGTCTTTGGCACCCGAACAGATCAAGGAGAATTTCGACGGTTTCGTGGCCACGGGATGGAAGCCTTTTCTCTGGACATTCGGCTTTGTGGCATTCACCGCCGCGATCGTTGCTTTCGGTATTGAAAAAGGGATCGAAAGATTCAACAAGACAGCGATGCCCCTGATGTTCCTTATATTAGTCGTAATGTGCGTGAATGCCGTTACATTGCCGGGATTCCGACAGGGTATGTCGTTCCTTTTGAAACCCGATTTCTCGGGAGCCGGTTTGGGAACGGTATTACAGGCGATAGGACAATCGTTTTTCTCCCTGAGCCTCGGGATGGGTATTATGGTGACCTATGGGTCGTACATCAAAAAAAAGCAAAATATGTTCCGGCTGTCGTCGACGGTAGTAATGGCCGATATGGCAATAGCCGTACTGTCGGGGATCGCTATCTTTCCCGCAGTATTTTCTTTCGGGATAAGTCCCACGGCCGGCCCTGAGCTCGTATTCCTTACGCTACCCAATATATTCGCCCAGATGACCGGCGGGCAGATATTGGCGTTGCTGTTTTTCATATTGCTGCTGGCGGCGGCTATAACCTCTTCGATGTCGCTCCTGGAGGTCGTGGTAGCGTATGTGCTGGAGGAGTTTCGCCTACGGCGCCGGACGGCGACGGTAATAACGGCGGCTGCCGTTCTCTGTGTGGCTACCCTTTGTCTGGTATCGCAGATGCCCGGTTCTGGATTGTCCATCGCGGGAAGAAATATATTCGATTTTCTCGACGAGGTGACATCCACATATTCGATCCCTCTGGGAGGGCTGTTGATCGTGATATTTGCCGGATGGGTGATGAACGAATCGCTCTTTAAACGGGAACTGACCAACGACGGACTGTACGGGAAAGCAGTCTACCGACCGGTGAGGATGATGGTAAAGTATGTCATTCCGGTCGTTCTTGCGGTGTTGTTCCTGAACCAGGCGGGTCTGATCAAGGCGTGATATCAGAAATGCCGAAGAGCCGAAGGCAGTCGTCCTCCTTTTCCCGCATCCGCGACTTCTCTTTTTCGGTCTTGTCGTTATATCCGCAGAGGTGTAAAATCCCGTGGATTATCACCCGGAGCATTTCACACCGTGCCGTGACCCCGTAATGACGGGCATTCCGGCGGACGGTTTCCGGGTCGATGAATATATCTCCGCCGACAATCCCGGTGTCGGTATCCGTATAATCGAACGTGATTACATCCGTACGGTGATCGTGGCCCAGATAGGTGCGGTTGATCCCGAGATGCTTTTCACCCGAACAGAATATGAAATTTATCTCCCCGGCCCTGTACCCGTCGATTTCGATACAACGCCCGACCCAGGCCGAAACGGCCCGTTTGCCTCGAAGCCGGTAAGGAGTCCCCTCGTTATGAAACCCTACTTGCGGAACCATGGCTCGGGGTTGAGGTTACTGGATTCTTCCCATATCTCGATATGGATGAAGACGTCGTCGGGATTCGTACTGTCCGAAAGGCGTCCGATGCGCTGGTTAAGGGTTATTTTATCCCCCTTTTTTACAGACACGGAGGTAAGGTTGGCATAAACCAATATATATTTCCCGTGCCTTACCATAACGCCGGTGTTGTAACCCGGAATGGCGAATATCCGGCTTACTTCCCCTTCGAAGACGCACTTGACTTCCGCTCCGCGTTCACCGGCGATGTTGATGCCCCTGTTGTTTACCGTGAGTCCCTTCTGGGTAGGGTGTGGATGTTTGCCGTATTTGTCTATAATAACCCCTCCGCGGATGGGCAAGGGAAGTTTGCCTTTATTGTCCTCGAATTTACCCGTGAGTTTCACCAGTGCCTCCTCTTGGGCAGCCGTCCTGACTTCGGCTTTATTCTTTTTGGCCTCTTCCGCAATCAGTTTCTGTATTTCCTGCTGGAATTTTTCCATCTGGTCGCGTTTTGCCTTCAGCTCTTTGCTGATCTTCGACTCCTCCTGCTTCAGGCGGTTTACGCTGGTGCGGTATTCCCTCTCATCCCTGCTGAGGTTATCCAGTTCGACGGAGTGGGAAGCGCGGGTTTCGGCCAGTTCCTCCTTCCGGAGATTAAGTTCTGCCAGCTCGAGGGTAAGGCTGTCTGAGTATTCTTTCATCAGAAGCGCCCTTGATTCCCGCGCCCGGTTGTACCGCCTCATGAAATCGATGCGCCTTGTCGCGTCGTTAAAATCACGGGATGCGAAAAGGAACAGAGCGAAATTATTGAGCTTGTGATTCTTATATGCTTCACGTACCATTTCGGCGTACTGCTCTTTGAGCTGCGAAAGCTGAGAGTTCATCCCCTCGATATTACTCTCCTTATCTGCAATTTCTTCCTCGAGCAGGGCCATTTGCTGTTCGAGCGACGATACCAGTTCCCGGCGGCTGGATATGCGTGAGTTTATCAGTTTGAGTTGATTGAGGTTGGTCGTACGGTCTTTACGGGTTTTCTCCAGAAGTTTGGTGGTGTTATCGATTTCCTGCTCGATCCTTTTCATTTGGGCCTCGAGGGCCGCAATAGGGGATTGTGCCGATGCAGTATACAGGACAAAGGCGCCGGCCGCCAGAAGAAGGATTATATATTTTGATGCTTTAGCCATTTCGCCGTTTCGGAAAAAAAATTGGGGTCAGTTTATTATCGTTGCAAAAAGGGTTGTTTATATCGTACCGGGTTTCCGGATCGAGCTTCGGGATTATTTTCCGACTCCTTCCAGCCGGCTTTCTATCTCCTGCGGGTCGTGGCCGGCATCGAGGGCCCGTTTCCAATAGACGGTAGCCATGTATTCATCCCCCATAGCATGAAGGATGTCACCGTAGTGGATCAACAATTCGCTGCTGTTTCCGGTATCGAGCGAGACCGCCTTCCGCATTGCCTCCTTCGCCTGGTCGAGCCGCCCCATTTTGAACAATACCCATGCATAGGTATCGATGTAGGTAGGATTGGAGGGCTCCTGGTCCATCACCCTGCGGGCCATCCGAAGGGCCTTCTCGAGCTCTTTTTCCTGTACACTCAGAAAATAGGCATAGTTGTTCAAAACCACCGTATTGCCGTCCCATAACGCCAATGCCTGATCGTAATAGCCGTAGCTCTTTTTATCGTTACCCTGTTTGTGGTATTCATCCCCGATAACACCGAGTACGACCGACCGGGCCGAATCGCCTTCGGTATGTTTCAGCGCCTTTTCAAAGGCTTTCAGAGCCTCCTTGTCGTTACCCAGGAAGGAGTATGTCCCGCCGAGCCGAATATGGAGCTCGGGGTCTGTCGGGAATCGCTCGAGAGCCATCCCGGCATATTTCTTTACCGAATCCGGACGTTTCATGTATACCTCCATACCGATTACATCCATATAGGGCTCAATCTGGCTGCGGGGCCTGGAAATGTATTGCTTGTGGATTTGTGAGGCCTCGTCGAACTCCCCCCATGCCCGGATATTGGAGGCGTACAGCGTCACGATATCGTAATCGTCGGGATAGATTATAAACAGGGTGGATGCTATGTCGCGGATATAAAAATAGTGGTCGCGGTAGAATTTACGATCGGATGTAAGGTCGCGGAAAAGGCGTATTTTCGTCTCCTTTTCGAGGGCGGGATTTTGGACTATCTTCTTTGCCGTTTCGAGATATTTTACCGCATTACCCGAGATACGGTAAAATTCGTTCATGGATGCGATGATCTCGATGGCATCGGGATTCAGTTCGAGCGCTTTGGTGTAATTAAC
>JAJBVJ010000115.1 GCA_020859875.1 Rikenellaceae bacterium | reverse complement strand
GTTATACCCCTCTTCATCGAAACCGTGCCTTTCGACCTTATTTTCCGTATCGAGGGAATCGGCAAGAGTACGGTCACCGACAGTAAAAACATGGATGCCGTAACGAGGGTAGAATGGACGCTTTCCGATGGGCTCACCCACGGGATGCACAATTTGAACGGGCTGAAAAAAGGCTTCGTGGAAATTACATCTCGCATCTTCGACATCGAGGACAAGACCATTTTATGGCTGGACGATGAGAAGCAAACCATCCATTTCAATGGAAAGGAGATATAAACATTGAAACATGGTATAAAAAGCGAGGCTGCACCCGTGCAGCCTCGCTTTTTTAAGTAAGCCATATTACTGCACCGATGGCTCAGTTTTATCGCCGAGCAGGTGTTCGGCAAGGAATTTCTCCATGGCGCGGTACATTTCGAACACATTTTCCTGGTTGCGGAACCCGTGGCCTTCATCATATTTTACAAGATAGTCCACCTCGATCCCACGGTCGCGCAGGGCGGATACCATCTGGTCGCTCTCGTCCTTATTTACGCGCGGATCGTTGGCTCCCTGAACCACGAAGAGCGGGGTAACGATCTTATCGGCATTTAGGGCGGGCGAGGTGGCCGTAAGCTGGTCTTTATCGTCATCGGGATGGCCCACCATTTCGTACATCATATCGAGCATCGGCTTCCAATAGGGAGGTATGGTCTCGAGGAAAGTAAAGAGGTTCGATACCCCGACGTAGTCCACTGCTGCGGCATAAAGCTCCGGTGTCTTGGTGATGCCTGCAAGCGTCGCATACCCGCCGTAGCTACCGCCGTAAATGGCGATCCGATCCGGATCGGCTATTCCCTGGTCGATCAGCCACTGCACACCGTCGGTAATGTCGTCCTGCATCGTGAGACCCCACTGCTTGAAAGACTTTTCCCAGAACTGGCGGCCATAGCCGGTCGAACCGCGGAAGTTCATCTGCAGCACGGCATATCCCCTGTTCGCGAGGAACTGTACTTCCGGTTCATATCCCCAGTAATCACGGGCCCACGGGCCGCCGTGCGGGTTTACTACCACGGGAAGTTTCCGGGCATTTTTCATTGTATAGCCCCCCGGAAGTGTCAGGTAAGCCTCTATCTCGAGCCCGTCTCGGGTGGTGTATTTAACCGGTATCATGTCGGCCATCTCCGAGGGGTCGATCCACGGTGCCATGTCGGCGATCTTCGTGAGCTCGTCGGTAGTCGTGTCGTAGACATAATAGGCACCGTAATCCTTGTCGCTGCCGGTAGCTACCACATAAACATCTTCGGTTTTATTCCTCGACACCAGAGATACTTCGAGGTTGTTATCGAAATGGCCCCTGACCTTTTTATATAGCTTTTCGGACTCTTCGTCGAAGAATTCGTATCCCGGATCTTTATGACCGTAATATACGGCGAACTCGAGTACTTCCCTTTTCTTGGAGAACCTCATTCCTGCCAGGTCGTATTTCTCATTGGCATATATGAACTCCTTTTCCTCGGCCGTAGCCGGATCTACTATAACCAGGGCATCCTTATCCCTGCCGATGTTCGAGATGGCGTAAACGTATTTGTTGTCGGGAGTGAACCTGTAAAAATTCAGGGATTCTTTAAAAGACGTGGTGAGTACCGGGCGGAAATCTTCTTGCTCCGTGTCGCGGTAAAGGATAGTATTGTTTACACCATCCATGACATAGGCAACTCTGAGTTTCCCGTCGTTGTCGGTCATCCAGCCCAGTATATTACCGGGATTTTCATAGAGCAGCTCCATCTCGCCGGTATTTACATTCAGCCTGTACGGGTCGAAGACCTGCGGGTTGCGCTGGTTGGTACCGATGAGGATATATTCTTCTATATCCTCCAGGTCGTCGATTATGTCGGTACGTACACCGGGAATAGCCGTGTAGGCTATCAGGTCGGTACCGTCGATATTGACGCCGTATAGCTGGTAATTCTCGTCGCCTCCCGTATCTTTGAGGTAGAGAATGCGGTCGTCGTTGGCCCAAAGGTAGCCGGCAATGTCCCTGTCGGTCTCGTCGGTGATCCGGATGGGTTCCGTTTCACCCACTTTCTGAACAAATATATTCATGCGGGTTTCGTAAGGAGCCCTATACGAGTAATATTCGCCGGAAGGCGAGATGCGGAAGGATGAAATCTCGGGTTTGCGGAAAAAGTCTTCGAGGGGAATTTCCCTCACTTCCTTCACTTTATTGCCGCAGTTGGTAAGCAGCGGCACAAAGCACAGGATTGCAAGTGTGAAAGCATTGATTTTCTTCATAATGTCTGAATTAGTTGGCGGTCTGGATTTGAGTTTATACTACAAAATTACAATTATTTTATCAAGCTGTAATATAGCAGCCTACCGATTATTTTCCTTTTAGCGACGGGTCGCCCTGATATTTGCCGTAATCTTTAAGGAATACGGCCAGTTTCCGTACTGCCTCCGCGCGGTGGGAAATGGCGTTTTTTACCTCTGCCGGCAGCTGGGCGAAGGTTTCGGTATAACCCTCGGGGATAAATACGGGATCGTAACCGAACCCCTTGTTACCTGCAGCTGTTCTGGATATTTTCCCGCGAACCTCTCCCTCGAAGGTATATAGCCGTCCGTCGAGAATAAGAGCTATTACCGTCCGGAATCTGGCCCTGCGGTCGGCAACTCCCTCGAGGTTCTTCAGAAGCAGGGCGGTATTCGCCCCGAAATCGTGGCCGTCGGTGGCGTACCGCGCGGAGCGCACTCCCGGCTCCCCGCCCAGGGCTTCGACCTCGAGGCCCGTATCGTCGGCAAAGCAGTCGAGTCCGGTATGAAATTTTACAAATTCTGCCTTCTGAACGGCATTTCCCTCGAGCGTATCCCTCTCTTCGGGAATTTCCTCGGAAAGGCCGAAATCCGATGGGGTCTTCAAAATATACCCACCGCCAAGAATTTGTGCTGCCTCCTCGAGTTTGTGCCGGTTATTCGTTGCGAAAATAAGTTCCATGATTTTATCAACTTTTGATATCAAGGGCACCGTCGGTATTCGTCCAGCCGTCCGAACCTCTATTGAAAAGGCTCGATCACATAGACCGTCTCCTCGAGGCGGTCGGGATGATCGGAGAGATGGATGCCGAACCAATAGCCCTCATACAGATAGTAATCTATTTTAATCTCTTTCCCGAAAGCGTAGGTTAACTGGCTTCCTACATGGCGTCCCCCGTCGATTATCTCCCCGAACAACCCGGCTAAAATCGGCTCTGCCGCACCGGACTGAATCGCTTGTACCGATATTTGTTCCGAGTCCTTAGACATGGACAGGTAATTATCTGGAGGGGTTCCGAAGATATATAACGGACCCTGGTCGCGGGCGACCGAGCTATCCAGCGAACGAAGACCATGTGCCTCCATAGCCTCTTCCCACACGTCGAAATTCTCTTCGAAATAGTAGATAAGCGACTCGGCCGTAATCGGATACAGCCCTTGAGACCTTACGGGCAGTAAGGCTGCTATCCCCAACAACAGTGCTGCAAATAAACGTTTCATATGTATGTGGTTAGTAGTTTACTTTTCCGTAACCAGCATTTCGAGCCTGCGGTCTGCGGCGATCTTATCGAGAATGGTCTTCACCACCGTATCAATATGGCTTCCGTCCGTATAATCGGCCTGGCATACATAACTTACCCTGTTGTCGCGCAGCAGCTTTTCCGATGCCGCTTTATTGGTTTTCGAAGCGGCATTATATACGGCGATGGAATGGCCGCCCTGGGCCTTAACCAGGCGCATACAGGGAATATCGGTCGTTCCGTCGCCGAAATAGATCATGTGGCGGAATTGGACGGGGCGCTGGTTTTCCGGCAGATATTTATTAACCTCCTTGCTGTCGTAGACCGATTCGACACCTTTGTTTATCTTGAAAATAAACTGGGTCTTATTCGTATAATTCACGACGACCGCAGGCCAGTAGGCCACTCCGTCCACATCGTAGAGGAACGAACAGGCGTAGATCTTCCGGAACTCTTTGGCTATGGGCGTACCTTCGATCATCTCCTTCAGCCCCGAAGAGTTGATGTAGTGGTGTACCGTGATCCCTTTCGCGGCGGCATAGCCGTTAATTCGCCCGAACCACTGCTCGACACCCGGATAGAGGGTGATCTTCGACCCCGATGCCATAAACGCGTCCTTGCGCAGAGACAGGCCCGTACTGCGCGCTTCGTGCAGCATCTTATACATGTATGCCAGGATCGGGTCTGCATCCTGCTCCTCGGCAAGGTCGTTGCTGTCCTGCCAGAATTCGCGGTTGCTTTTACCCACCGTGGGGATAAAATCGTACTCCTGCATATTCCCCGGAGAGAGTGTTCCGTCGAAGTCGTATATCAAAGCTACCGTAACGTTCCTGTCCATACTGTGTAAGGTTTGGGCTAAAGGTACGTAATTTGTCGGGAAATAATCCCAACCGGCTGCAAATTAGCGGTATCGTTATAGCCTTTCGACGCTCCGGGATTTTTACTAATTTAGTGCAATTAAAATTAAACAGTATGACATTCCAGCAACTTGCCCAAAAGAGGCGCTCCATCCGTAAATTCGAAGAAAAGAGAGTTCCCCGGCATATCATCGACAGCCTGATCGCCACCACGCTGACCGCCCCCTCCTCCAAAAACTGCCGCTCGACCCGCATCGCCTATACCGAAAATCCAGATATACTTCGCCTGGTTGCCGGGATGCGCTCCACCGGATCGCAGTTCGTACAGGAGGCCCCTCTGGCTTTCTTCATTCTGGCCGAAGATTCGGGAACCGATCTCTGGAAGGAAAATTGTTCCATATCGGCAACAATTCTGCAGCTGGCCGCTGAAGACCTCGGTTTGGGCACCTGCTGGGTGCATGTCGACGGTCGGCCCCACCGCAACGAAGACCCCGACGGAAAGACCGCCGCGCAGTATTTGCAGGAGTCCGTTCCACAGATCTCGGGCTATCGAATACTGTGCGTGGTAGCCTGCGGATATCCGGCAATATATCCGTCCCCCCATAAACCCAGGCCCGAGGACGCCGAAATGGCCTTCCGCATCGAATAACGCTCCCGGGGTAAACCTTATCAATCCGCCGCTTAATTTCCGCTACGCACAAAATGTAGCGGAAAAATCGTATTTTTGCCCTTCGAAGCAAACCTCTGGTTATGGAATACAATTTCAAGGAGATAGAAAAGAAATGGCAGCGGATCTGGAAAGAGCGCGATACTTACAGGGTGGAGATCGACCATTCACGGCCCAAATATTACGTTCTGGATATGTTTCCCTATCCTTCGGGTGCGGGACTCCATGTTGGACACCCGCTCGGGTATATCGCATCCGACATATACAGCAGGTATAAGAGGCTCAGCGGTTTCAATGTGCTCCATCCGATGGGGTATGACGCTTTCGGGCTTCCTGCCGAACAGTATGCCATCCAGACCGGCCAACATCCGGCCGAGACCACCCGTCAGAATATGGCCCGTTATCGCCAGCAGCTCGGGCGCATGGGATTCTCCTACGATCCCCACCGCGAGATCAACACAAGCGATCAGGACTATTACCGGTGGACTAAAATGGCTTTCCGCAAAATGTTAGACCGCTA
>JAJBVJ010000077.1 GCA_020859875.1 Rikenellaceae bacterium | reverse complement strand
AGTCGTTCTCCAGCTCGGCGGTGTAGTGGGTATAGCGGCTGTCTATGTACTCCTTATAGGTCCAGCCGTACATCAGGATCATATCGTCAAGTGGGGTTCCGACGGGATAACCCGGCAGGTCCGCGTCGCAGACCACTCTCATACCCTCGGGTTCGACCGCAAGGGCGCCGTTAATTCCCGGAGATAGGTATTGGTTATATGATATATCACCCCATTTACGGGCGAGCTCTTTGTACTGCTCGCTTTGGGGTTGCCCGCTCCCGTATGCTCTCCCGTGAACTTCCACCCGGATTATATGATCGGTGTATGGCTGGAAATAGAGCATTTCCGGAAGGAAATACTCGCTTACGAACCCTGTCGAAAAATAGGTCCCGGTGTAAATTATGTCTTCTTCTCCACAAGAGCATACAAGGTGGATTATAAAGGTGAGGGTTAAAAATCTTTTCATGGTCGATGATATTATTTCCGCACTCCGGTATTCATGGTCAATTTATAGACATAATTATTATCTTCGCCCGTACGGGAAACCTGGTTCCGGGATCCGAATTCCAAATCCGTCGAAGCCAAATTACCTGGGATGTCACGGATATGAACTAAAAGGGCGCATACTTGCAGTATGCGCCCTTTTATAAGGTAATAGTCGGGGTGCTTCCTACACCGTCATTATCTCCTTTTCCTTTTCGGCGATCATTGCCTCTACCTTTTTGGTGTATTTGTCTGTCAGCTTCTGGGCCTCTCCTTCGCCGTCCTTGGCCACATCCTCGGGCATCCCGTCCTTCTGTGCCTTCTTGAAGGCTTCGACGGCGTCCCGGCGGGCGTTGCGCAGGCTCACCCGCGCGGTCTCGGCGTCGGCTTTGACCTGTTTTACCAGCTGTTTGCGACGCTCCTCGGTGACCGGAGGGATCGTCAGGCGCACGTGCTCACCGTTGTTCGAGGGGGTAAGCCCTATATTTGCGTTCAGGATGGCCTTTTCGATCGGGCCGATCATCCCCTTCTCCCAGGGCTGGATAAGCACCGTCTTGGCATCCGGCACGTTGATACTGGCCACCTGCGAAACGGGAACCTGGCTTCCGTAGTAGTCCACCGTCACGCCGTTGAGCAGATTAGCATTTGCCTTCCCCGCTCGGATGGCTATAAGGGCTTCGTCGAAATGGGCGATCGCCTTGTCCATGCGGACTACAGCGGCATCGAGAATGGTCTTGGTTTGCTCACTCATATGGTCGGTATTATTGTAAATGGTTCGAAATCTTTTCAACGAGGGCGTCGAACCCTTCGGGAGTATATCCCAGCTCGAACTCCAGGACATTTCCGTCGGTGTCGATAAAATAGTTGCGCGGAATTCCCGAGCCGGCAAAGAGCGCGAATATCTCCCCGTCGGGATCGAGACCCATAGGGAATGTGTAGCCGGTCTGCTCGCGGAATGCCATCACTTTTTCGAGGGTCTCGCCCCGCGATATTGCAAGGAAGATAAAGTCGCGGTCGGCAAAGCGGTCGATCAGCTCGGCCTCTACCCGGGCTAGTTCCAAACGGCATGGCGGGCACCAGGTGGCCCAGAAGTTTATAAGGACGTTGTGCCCTGCAAAATCTTTACTGTCGATCGTCGTCCCGTCGGTCATCATAACGGTAAACTGCGGCACAGGGTCGCCCACTTCAAGGTCGGCTGCGCCTTCCGATTGGGCTTTGAGTGTAACCACGGCTAAAACCGCGGCTATGGTCGAAATTATTTTTTTCATATCCTTTTATGTTCTCAGTTCTCCACTATCGTGCCTATAACCTGGCCGGCAACCGCCTTTTCGAGGTTCCCCTCGGTGTCCATATCGAAAACCAGGATGGGCAGCCCGTTCTCCCGGCAAAGGGTAAAAGCGGTAAGATCCATTATTTTAAGGCCTCGTGCATAGACCTGGTCGAAAGTAATCGTGTCGAACTTCATGGCCGAGGGGTCTTTCTCGGGGTCGGCGGTGTAAATTCCGTCTACGCGGGTGCCTTTGAGCAGAATATCCGCCTGGGTCTCTATACCGCGCAGTGCCGAGGCGCTGTCGGTTGTGAAATAGGGGTTCGACGTTCCCCCGCCGATTATCACGACATATCCCTTTTCGAGATATTCGAGGGCGCGGGCCTTCGAGTAGAACTCCCCGATGGGCTCCATCCTCACCGCCGTGAGAACCACCGCCCGGGCACCGATCGCCTCCAAGGCGCTCTGCAGGGCGAGCGAGTTGATGACCGTGGCGAGCATTCCCATCTGGTCGCCCTTCACGCGGTCGTAGCCCCTGCCCTCTCCCGTAAGGCCCCGGAATATATTTCCGCCGCCGATGACGATCGATATTTGTACCCCGCGGGAAGCCACCTCCTTTATCTGGCGGGCATAGGATGACAGCACGGCTTCCGAAAAGCCCTGTCCGCTTCCTCCGGCAAGGGATTCACCGCTGAGTTTGAGTAATATTCTCTTATATTTCATCTCTCTGTCTGGTTTACCTGTCCATCAGCTGCAGCAGCTCGTCGAGTTTCGGGGAGAGGATGATTTCGGTGCGGCGGTTGCGGGCCCGTGCCTGGGCTGTTGTTCCCGGATCGACCGGCAGCGATTCCCCGCGGCCGGCCGAGACGATCCGCTCGGGAGAGATGCCGCCGCCGGAGAGCAGAAGGCGGGTGACCGTGGTGGCGCGTTTGGCGCTCAAATCGAGGTTATCCTGAAGGTGGCCGTTGGGGCGGTAGGGCACGTCGTCCGTATGGCCCTCGACCATGATATTTATATCGGGATTTGCGGCCAGCACCGCGGCAAGGTCGCCCACGGCCCGGGCTCCCTCGGGTTCGATCTCGAAACTTCCCGAACGGAACAGCAGCTTGTCGTCCATCGAAACGTAAACGTTCCCGTCGCGCGTGGTGATCGTAAGGCCCTGGCCCTCGAACCCGAGCAGGGCGTCGGCAACCTTACGCCGTATTTCGGCGATCGCCTCCTCGCGGGCCCTGAGCAGCCCCTGGAGCTCTTCCACCCTCTGCGAACGCTCGTCGAGCTCCCGCTGGCTGGCTTCGAGCTGGCGGAGCATCCGGGCGGCCTCGGCCGACCCTTCGCCCAGAAGCCTGTCATAGCGCGAGGAGAGCTCCTCGATCCGGCGGGAGAGCCGGGCGGTGTCAGCGGCAAGCTGTTCGAGCTGTGAATTTAGCTTCCCGTTGCGGGCGGCGAGCTCGTCGCCGCGCAGGCGCATCGACTCCAGTTCGCTCCCGAGCCTCATTACGTCGGCCCTCGAGGCGTTGTATTTTTTTGCAGGTACGCATCCCGCCACCATTGCGGCGGCAAGGAAGATGAATATCATTTTTCTCATGACGGTCGGTTTATACGGATTTCTCCGACTACGAAGATACTACTTTTTCAAAAAAATCACACCCCTCCGCCCCTTCCCGTTGTCCGGCCAACGGTGCCATGCAACCCGTATTGTCGCGGTTTGCCCGATTATTGATAGGCACCGCCTTTAGGGCGCCCCTACAACCGGGGCCGGTGCGGACACTTTGGCGGGTTGCCCGGTAGAACTCCGGCGAAATATTGGTATCTTTGAACCCCGAAACAAAAAGTATATATGACCCGGCAGGAGTATAAATATATCGATTCGATAAATTCTCCCGACGACCTAAAAAAGCTGGATCGGCGGGAGCTCGTGGAATATTGCCGCGAGCTGCGCCGGTATATCGTCGAACAGCTGTCGGACAACCCGGGCCACCTGGGCTCCAGCCTCGGGGTGGTGGAACTTACCGTCGCCCTCCACTACGTCTACGATACCCCCCACGACAAACTCGTCTGGGATGTGGGCCACCAGGCCTATGCCCACAAGATCATAACCGGCCGGCGCGAGCAGTTCGGCACCAACCGCAAACTGGGCGGCATCAGCGGCTTCCCCCGGATGGAGGAGAGCCCCTACGACGCTTTCGGGGGCGGCCACTCCTCGGTCTCCATCTCGGCGGCCTACGGAATCGCCAGCGCGGCAAAGATCAAGGGAGAAAAACGCCAGGCCGTGGCCATCATCGGCGACGGGGCGCTCACGGGCGGCCTCGCCTTCGAGGGTCTCAACAACGCCGGGGCCTCCAACACCGATATGCTGGTGATCCTCAACGACAACGACATGTCCATCGACCCCAATGTCGGGGCGATGAAGGAGTATCTGCTGAGCATTACTGCCTCCCGGCAATACAACAAGCTGAAGGACAAGACCTGGAAGTTCCTAAGCCCCGTGCCGGGGCTACGCAGGGCCGTCCAGAAGTCGTCGGCAGCCCTCAAGACGTGGCTTCTGCGCCGGAGCAACCTCTTCGAAAGTTTCAATTTCCGCTACTTCGGCCCCGTGGACGGCCACGATCTCACCACACTGGTGCGCACGCTCCGGCAGCTCAAACAGATACCGGGGCCAAAACTGCTCCACGTGCTCACGCTCAAGGGCAAGGGTTACAGCCCCGCCGAAAAAGACCAGAGCAACTGGCACGCCCCAGGGCGGTTCGACCCCGAAACGGGCGTCCGCCTCTCCTCGAGTGAAGGTCTCCCGCCGCGCTACCAGGACATTTTCGGGTCGACCCTCCTCGATCTGGCCCTGGCCGACCGGAGGATCGTCGGCGTTACGCCCGCCATGCCGAAGGGATGCTCGATGAATATAATGATGGAGAAGCTCCCCGGACGGTGTTTCGACGTGGGCATCGCCGAGGGCCATGCCGTAACCTTCTCCGCCGGGCTGGCCGCCGGGGGCCTTGTCCCGTTTTGCAATATCTACTCCTCGTTTATGCAGCGTGCCTACGACAACGTGATCCACGACGTGGCCCTGCAAAAGCTCCCGGTGGTACTGTGTCTCGACCGCGCCGGGATCGTGGGCGAGGACGGGGCCACCCACCAGGGGGTGTTCGACATCGCCTATTTCATGCCTGTGCCCAACCTGGTAATAAGTTCCCCGCTCGACGAGGCCGAACTGCGCAATATGATGTACACCGCCTCCCGAAGCGGCGTACCCTTCGTTATCCGCTATCCCCGGGGCCGGGGAGAGGGGGTGACCCCGGAAGAACATTACCTGGAAATCCCCGTCGGGAAGGCACGGATACTCCGCGAAGGGAAAGAGGTGGCCCTGCTCACCCTCGGGCCGCTCGGCAATGCGGCCGCCCGTGCGGCCGAAAGGGCCGCGGCGGTGGGTATAAGCGTACTGCATGCTGACCTGCGCTTTGCCAAACCCCTCGATTACGACCTGCTCCACCGCGTAGGACGGGATTTCCGCCGGGTGGTAACCCTCGAGGACGGGGTGAGGATCGGAGGGGTCGGCGCCGAGATAACGAGATTCCTCTCCGAGAACGGCTATCCGGCCCGTGTTACCGCCCTGGCCGTGGGAGACGGCTTCGTGGAGCACGGCACCCCGCAGGAACTTTACAAGCTCTGCGGCATCGACGAAAAAGCCGTCTACCGGGCGATCGTCGGCGAAGGCCGGTAAAGGCCGGTGAAGGCAGGTGAAGGCAGGTGAAGGCAGGTGAAAGCCGGCGAAAGCCGGTGAAGGCCGGCGAAGCCGGATAAGGGATTTTCATTTTAGGCCGGGCGCCGAAGGCGCTAAACCGGAAACGGCCTACCGGCAGGCAA
>JAJBVJ010000210.1 GCA_020859875.1 Rikenellaceae bacterium | reverse complement strand
CTCCCTTGAAGTCGCAGTACTCGCCCGTAAAGGGTGCTTCGGTTCCCTTGTCCAGTATGACATATTTTTCCAGATCGGTAAGTTCTTTAGTCATAACGCTTTTGTTTTGAACAGTTCGGTTGTCCTTATCGCCCCTGGAGGCGTAAGCGAACGAAACCATAAGTAGCAAAGCCAATGCCGAAAGGTATGCAAAAATCCTTATCATTTTTATCGGTGGTTTTATAAGTGGATATTATATGAACGTATAAAACCATAAATAATTATGATGAGCAGGAATAAAAGACCCGGTATTACCGGGCTCGACATTTCTTTATTTGTTCCTGAAATATATCTGGATCGGCACCCCGTGGAAATCCCACCGTTCACGGATCTTATTTTCCAGGAATCGCCGGTAAGAGTCCCGAAGGTATTGGGGGTGATTAACGAAAAATGCGAAAGCGGGGGTAGGGGAATGGAGTTGTTGCGCATATTTTATCCGGATATATTTTCCCTTGATCGACGGGGGCGGGGTATGCTCGATCACCGGCAGGATATAGTCGTTGAATTCCGAGGTCGGTATCCTTCTTTTGCGGGCGTGATATACGTTTACGGCGGTTTGCAGCACGTCGAATATTCGCTGCTTACCGGGCACCGAGGTGAAAATTATCGGAACGTCGTTGAAGGGGGCGAGTTTCGATCGGATCTGCTCCTCAAATTCTTTCATGGTGTTTGTCTGCTTTTCAATCAGATCCCACTTGTTTACCACGATTACGCAACCCTTTTTATTGCGGACAATGAGGCCAAATATATTCATGTCCTGGGATTCGATTCCCTGGGAAGCGTCGAGCATCAATATGCAGACATCGGAATTCTCGATTGCCCTGATAGATCGCATCACCGAATAGAACTCGAGGTCTTCCGAGACTTTGCCTTTTTTCCGCAGTCCGGCAGTGTCTATCAAATGGAAATCCATCCCGAATTTGTTGTACCTGGTATGTATGGAATCCCGGGTTGTTCCGGCGATGGGGGTTACGATATTTCGCTCGGTACCCAGCAGGGCATTGGTCAGGGACGATTTGCCTACATTGGGGCGTCCTACGATCGTTATCCTGGGCAGGCCGTCGTCCTCTTGATTCCCGCTCTGGTCGGGCATAGCCGCATCGATCCTGTCCATCAGGTCGCCCGTTCCGCCTCCACTCACCGCGCTTATCGATACGGGATCGCCCAGGCCGAGCCTGTAAAACTCGTGGCTGCCGTAAAGCTGGTCGTTATTGTCCACTTTGTTGACAATAAGAATAACCTCTTTGTCCGTCCTTCTCAGTATGTCGGCCATTGCCATATCGAGATCGGTAATGCCGGTCGAGACCTCCACCATAAACAGTATCACGTCCGCTTCCTCGATGGCCAGCATAACCTGCTTTCTGATCTCGTCCTCGAATATGTCGTCGCTGTTGACGGTGTAGCCACCGGTATCGATCACCGAGAATTCCCTGCCGTTCCAGTCCGTTTTACCGTAGTGACGGTCGCGTGTGGTCCCGGCGGTGTGGTCCACGATTGCCTGGCGCATTCCGATGAGCCTGTTGAAGAGGGTGCTTTTGCCTACGTTCGGCCTTCCTACTATTGCGATCAATCCCATAATGTCGATGATTCAATGCGGATCGGTTTGATGAACCGCAAATATATTCAGGGCGTAAAGATAGCCAAAATAACCGTAGGGGCAATTTACATGCATATTCCGCGGTTTATCCGTTTAGTTTTATTAACTTGGATCGAGAGTTCTAAAATTAATTAAATGAGAAAAATCGAAATAATCTCGTCCAGCGTACGCGACGGACGCCTTAGCCACCGGGTGGCCCTGTTCCTGCAGAATTATCTGTCACGGATCCCCGCAACCGAGGCCGGGATTCTCGATTTGAAGCAGTACGGTTTCCCTATCTTTTCCGAACGCTATCCCAATTTGGTTTCTCCGTCAGTGAAAGTTGTCGATTATGTGGAAAGATTTTCGTCGGCCGACGGGATAGTGGTGGTATCGCCGGTTTATAACGGCAGTTTCCCTGCCGCACTGAAGAATGTGGTCGACTTTATGGTAACACAATGGTTCCGCAAACCTGTTCTGGTCGTGTCTGTTACCTACGGGTCGACACCCGGTATCGGTACCGTGCAGCAATTGCAAAATCTACTTATGAAACTGGGTGCCCGGGTGGCATCGCCCGGGTATACGGTGCTTCGGGCAGGAGAGGAGTTTTCCGAAAGCGGAGTGCCGGCCGACGGTGCGGCGGCGGAAAAATATGCCGCCGCACCTGTGGAAGAATTTCTTTGGCTGGTGGATAATTCACAAAATCGGTAGATGAGATAAAGTCTCAGTTCCCCCTTTTTCTTACCTCCTCCCGCAGGAACTTTTCCGATACCACCACCCGAATCGCACGGTCTATGATCTGGAACTCGAAGGGAGAGTATCCCAGGGCTTCCCCGTCCACTTCGACCCTTATTTCGGGGGTAGATTCGATCCTTATCCTGCGGCCGCGGTCGAGTGAAACCTTTTTGAGCTTGTAAATTTTGCCGTTATATAGCGATTTAAAATGTCGCAGCACCCCGAACAGGCTGATCTTACGAATGACGGTAAGGTCTAAAAGGCCGTCGTCCGCCACGGCGTCGGGCATTTGGATCATTCCACCACCGTTATATTTCCCGATTCCTATCGTGCCGCTGTATACCAGTTCGTTCACGAGGAGCTTATCGTCGAGCCATATCCGTACTCCCGTCGAAGAATACTGCATTACCGATTTGAAGGTACTCCAGATATAGAGCCATTTGCTGTATTTTCCTTCCTCTTTCAGCTGGTTGTATTTCTGGTTTACGAAGGCGTCGAAGCCGATGCCGGCCACATTGGCCATATAGCGTTCGTGCTGTATCTGGGATTTGAAAAATGAAATGGTAGCCACATCCTGCAGGAACGAATGGCCCTGCGAAATGGCTTTTATGGCCTCACTGTATCGGCGCGGGATGCCGAACATCCTAATCCAGTCGTTGCCGGTACCAACGGCCACCACTGAGATAAGTACATCGGTGGTGGGTACTGTTTTCTGAATAAAGAGTCCGTTCACCACCTCGTGGATCGTTCCGTCGCCGCCAACCACAATTATCCGGCGATAACCGTTATTAACGGCCTCCACGGCAATTTCGATGGCGTGGTATTTACGTTCGGTAAAGACGAAATCGGGCATTATTCCCCGCTCGCGCAGAAGTCGGCTGATGACGGGCCAATCCTTTAGCCCACGCCCGCTCCCTGCAACCGGGTTTATAATGGCAAACCATTTGTCGGGGTCTGCCGGAACCGTGATTACCGTATTCATTTCGGGGCAGGCGGCTATTTCATGGGAGCATTCTCCAGGGTATAGCAGAGGAAGTTCCAGAATTTATCCACCGTGGCAATATTGACCTTTTCGTCGGGCGAGTGGGGATAACAAATCGTAGGCCCGAACGAGATCATATCCAGATTGGGATATATACCCCCTATAATACCGCATTCCAGACCGGCATGGATAGCCATGATCTCCGGTTTTTTGCCGTATAGCTTTTCATAACTCTTCACCATGGTCTTGAGGATTGGCGACTCCATATTCGGGTTCCATCCGTCGTATGCTCCGCTTTGGTCGCAGTCGGCCCCCGCCAGGCGCAGAATAGAACAAATATCCGCGGCAAGGTTGAATTTCTCGCTGTTGACCGAACTGCGCACCAGGCATTGAATCCCTATACTACCTTCGATCGATACGACGCGGGCAAGGTTGGAGGAGGTCTGGACAAGGTTCGGCATTGTTGTGCTCATGGAAATCACCCCGTTCGGGCAGCCGCATACGGCGTCGATTAGGGCCAGGGCAGTTGCTTCGTCTATATAGGATCCGGGTGTTTCTGCGGGTAAAGCCTTGATGGAAATCGAATCCTCTACGGCTTTGAATTCCTGGGTTATAAGTTTTTCATAGCTTTCGATGTCGCGGATAAACGGGTCTGCATAATAGTCGGGAACCAATACAACCGCCCGGGACTCCCTCGGGATAGCATTGCGCAGTCCGCCGCCGTCCACCAAAGCGAGTTTTATATCGTATTTACTTGCCGTACCCCTCAGCAGCCGGGAGAGTAATTTATTGGCATTGGCCCTTTGCAGGATAATCTCCATGCCCGAGTGTCCACCGCGAAGGCCGGTAATTTCTATTTGCATCGCCGAATATCCTTCCGGACAACCCTCTATCGGGGTATATTCCAGGGATGCGTTCACGTCTATGCCGCCGGCACAACCCACATAGAGTTCCCCTTCGGTTTCGGAGTCGAGATTAATAAGGATGTCGCCCTTCAGTTCGCCCGGCTGGAGCCCGAATGCGCCGTCCATACCTACCTCCTCCGAGGCGGTAAAGAGGGCTTCTATATAGCCGTGTGATAATTCCGTCGATTCGAGCACGGCAAGCGTAGCGGCGACTCCCATTCCGTTGTCGGCACCGAGTGTGGTTCCGTTGGCGGTCACCCATTCCCCGTCGATATTCGCTTCGATAGGATCCTTTTCGAAATCGAAAACTTTATCGCCGTTTTTCTGGGGTACCATATCCAGATGCGACTGCAGGATAATTCCCTTGCGATCTTCCATACCCGCAGTGGCCGGTTTGCGGACGATTATATTGTCCGCACCGTCCACGGTATAATCGAGGCCGTTCTTTTCGGCGAATTTAACGATATGCTCCCTTATTGCCGCTTCGTTGCGGGAAGGGTGGGGAATCGAGCAGATGTCTGCAAAGTGCCGCCATACATTTTCCGGTTTAAGGTTCCTGATCTCGTCGTTCATTTTCGGTTATTTTAGGTGCCTTGCGGCACACGGTGTAATAATGTTTATTTCATGCCTATCTGAGCCGGGCCAGCATATTGGTGATATTGGCCTCCATCCGCGATAGGACATCCGTTGTATCCGCCTTTTCGAACTTTTCGCCCGTAATGCCCTCGTAGAGCTCTATATAACGGTCGCTTATGCCGTTGACAATCTCGTCGGTCATTTCCGGCACCGGCTGCCCTTCTTTACCCTGGAAACCGTTTTCCATCAGCCACTCCCGGACAAATTCTTTGGATAGCTGTCTTTGCTGTTCGCCACGGGCGAACCTTTCTGAGTACCCTTCCGAGTAGAAATACCGGGATGAGTCGGGGGTATGTATCTCGTCTATCAAAATAACCTCCCCGTCCAGCTTGCCGAATTCATATTTGGTATCTACGAGTATGAGCCCCCTTTCGGCGGCGATCTCGGTGCCTCTTTGGAACAGGGCGAGCGAATATTCTTCGAGTTTATCGTAGTCTTCCCGTGATACCAGCCTCTGGGTTATGATCTCTTCGCGCGAAATATTTTGGTCGTGCTGGCCGAGCTCCGCCTTTGTCGTAGGTGTGACAATGGGTTTCTCGAACTTCTGATGTTCCCGCATCCCATCCGGCAGCGGCACCCCGCAAATCTCCCTTGCTCCGGCCTTATAATCCCTCCAGGAACTCCCCGTAAGGTACCCACGCACTATCAGCTCCACCGGGAAGGGGTCGCACCGGAGGCCTACGGTTACCAGAGGGTCGTGGAAGGCGATCTTCCAGTTGTTACAAATATCTGACTACGCAACGAGGAA
>JAJBVJ010000252.1 GCA_020859875.1 Rikenellaceae bacterium | reverse complement strand
CTCTTAAAATGGCCATATGGGTGATATCGAAATACCTTCCATTCTTGAATTGGGATTGCCGATGGACTCCTTCTACTTTGAACCCTGATTTCCGGTATAAATTAAAAGCCACTTCGTTGCCCTCTAAAACCTCGAGCTCGATCCTGTTTAATCCTAATTTCTCGAATCCCAATTTAAGAATATATTGAAGACATAAACGGCCATAACCCTTACCACGACAACGATCGTCTCCGATCAAGATTCCGAATCCCGCCTTGCGCACTCTATGGTCTATTTCATATAAGCCTACGTGACCTATTACCGCTCCGAACCCTTTATGATAAATAACGAATAATTTTTCCCGTGGATGACTATTATGAAATTCGATCCAGTTCAATATATCATCTTTCGAATAAAGACTTTCCTTGAACCCGACGAGTTTATCGGTGGCTTTGGCGTTATTTTTTACCGCCAACAGATCGTCTGCATCCGACGGTGCGGGTTTGCGAAGAATTATATCCTTTCCTAAAGAAACCATCATTTTTGAATTCGGTTATAGAAATTAAGATCGTCGACCAGTTCTACGGAATCCGCACCCTGGTTTATATCTTTTCCAGCGAGGACATTCTTTATGGTTCTATAAATTATCTTTAAATCGACGGCAAAGGAGAGATTGTCCACATACCAAACATCGTATTCGAACTTCTTGCTCAACAGGCAGACATTTCGTCCGTGTACCTGAGCCCATCCGGTGATTCCCGGCAATACTTCGTGCCTTCGGTTCTGTTCTTCCGTGTATAAAGGGAGGTATTCCATATACAGTGGCCGCGGACCTATTAGTGACATCTGTCCGATTATTACATTTATTAACTGCGGCAATTCATCCAGGGAAGTAGTTCGCATAAACCGTCCGACTTTGGTAATTCTCTCATAGTATGGGAGCAATTCACCATTTTCGTCTTTTTTGTCGTTCATGGTTTTGAACTTGATAACTCGAAAGACTTTCCCGTTTTTACCCGCCCTTTTCTGGGTATAGAATATTTTACCTTGATTTGCAAACAGCAACGTGAAGGACACCAGAATAAATATCGGAGAAATTAAAATCAGACCGACAAGTGCCGCCCAAAAATCAAAAAACCGTTTAAAAAAATTTTTATACATATTGAATCTGCCCTAACCAACGATTTTTATGGTTCCGTGATTGTTTTTCAGCTTATTCGTGGAACGGTTCCCATCCCAAAAATAAGACCATTAAATTCGAATCCCAAAGATAACTCAAAATAGTAAATACAGTAAAGATAAATATTTCCTTATCCTTTTTGCGGACGGCTAACCTCCGGTAAACATTCATTAACGTTGCGGTGAAGTTTTCATATCGGTTTTATAAAATAATTTTCACGTTCACTTAATACTGGCCCCGTAGTTTTGTCCACGGAAACAAGTAAATCATACCATGGACAAATTCAGGACTCTTATCAAAACCATTTTTCTATTCGGTCTTTTCACAGTAACCCCCGCCCGTGCCTTCACGAGCTCCCTTACCTTGACAGAAACCCGGGAATCCGGTCCCGGCATATACGGAGTGGTACTCGATTCGCACACCCTCGAACCTATTGCCGGGGCCAGTGTTATTATCGACGGGACTTATTCGGGCACTTCCACGGACGGGGAAGGCTCTTTCTCTTTTTCCGGACTCCAGCCGGGGACTTACCGCCTGCAAATTCGCATGCTCACCTATAAGGAGTTCTTTTCGGACGAGATCACCCTCCGCGCCGGGCAAAGGGTCGAGATGGAGGTGATGCTGACCGAGGATGTGAGCACCCTCGACAACATCGTGGTGGTAGCGCATATGCCCGTCGGGACCGATGCCGGACTTCTGAACCGTATGAGGGCCTCGAACGTCGTGGCCAGCGGTGTATCGTCACAGCAAATAGCACGCACACAAGACAAAGACGCTTCCGAGGTGGTAAAACGAATCCCCGGCATCTCGATCATAGACGACAAATTCGTGATAGTCCGCGGGCTCAGCCAGCGCTACAACAATACATGGATCAACGGAACGCCGGCCCCAAGTTCCGATGCCGACTCGCGGGCGTTCTCTTTCGACATCATACCCAGTTCTCAAATAGAGAATATCATGGTGGTCAAAACCCCTGCGGCGGAGTACCCGGCCGACTATTCGGGCGGATTCGTCATGGTGCGCACCCGCATAGCCACCGAAAAGAACAACGGTCAGGTGTCCTACGGCACCGGGATCAACGATAAGACACATTTCAGGACTTTCCGGTACCTTAAAGGAAGCGGAACCGATTTCCTGGGTTTCGACAACGGCTTGAGAGACCTTAACAGGGTGTCGTCGAAGTTGGATAACACCGACCGGGACGCAATAGACCGGGCGACCAAAACGGGATTCAATAACGACTGGAAGATACGTTCCCGTAAACCCCTGCCCGACCAGAAACTCAATGCGGCGGTCAATCAATCGTATGCGCTCGAAAGCGGTGACCGGATCAATATGGCGCTGGCCTTCAACTACAGCCTAACGTCGAAGACCCTCCTCGACATGGAAAATTCCCAATACGGGGTTTACGATGCGACGAACGACCGCTCGATCAGGCTCTTCTCCTACAAGGACGACCAATATACCACGGACGCACGTCTTGGCGGCATGGCAAATTTCTCCTATGTCCGCAAAGGGCGCGGCGGGCAAAGTTCCCACACCTATGAATTCCGTAATATGGTGAATCAGCTCGGACGCAGCCGCTATACCATACGCGAGGGCGAACAGAATGTAAGCGGGCTCTATTACCAGCAAAAAGAGGAGATTTTTTACCAGAGCCGCCTATCCTATAACGGACAGTTCTCGGGCGATCATATCCTGGGAACCGCGGCCGACGACCGCATCGACTGGACGGTGGGCTACTTCTACTCCAATCGTAACCAGCCCGACCGGCGCCTTATCGACAGGCAAAAAAACCCCACAAACGAGGTCTACGAATATGCGATCGAACCGGCCACCGTATCGAGGGTATTTACCTGGCTCGACGAGCAGGGTGCGAGCGGGGCTGTCAATTACAAACATAATTTCCGATTCGGCACGATCGAGGGGGTGAATTTCCGCGCGGGCCTCTTTGCAGACTACAAAACCCGTAAATATCGTATACGTGATTTCGATTACGTCTGGGATAATAACAGCAGCCTGATTGGCAAAGGATTCGGAGAACTGCCCCTCACCGAAATATTTTCCGATCAATGCCTCGGCCGCGACGGAATCTATATCCAGGATCAGACGGACAACACCAATAACTACGACGGACGCCATTTTGTCGGTGCGGCTTATGCGGCGATGAACGTACCCATTGGCAGATTCAATATCTACGCCGGGGTAAGGTTCGAGCGTTCCGACATGCAGATAACTTCTTTCGTCCAGACGGGAACCAACAAAACCAGCGACGAAGATTACATCTACAACAATCTCTTCCCGTCATTCAATGCATCCTACGATATTAACGAAAAATCACTGGTCAGGGCCGCTTACGGAATGACGGTCAACCGCCAGGAATTCCGGGAGCTTTCGACCTCCACCTATTTCGATTTCGAAATGTTCAGCTTCATAACCGGTTCGCCCGACCTGAAGCAGGCCATAGTTCACAATGCCGACCTGCGGTATGAGTATTATCCCTCCTCCGGAGAGGTCGTCAGCATTGCCGCTTTCTACAAGTATTTCCGCAATCCAATCGAATGGTCGTTCGTCGATGCGGGCGGATCTTATCAGTACTTTTTTACCAACGCCATAGATGCAACCACCTACGGTCTGGAGCTCGACCTTCGAAAGAATCTCGGCTTTATGGGAATGAGCGATTTTTTCATTACACTCAATGCGGCGGTAATGCGCAGCCGTGTCCACTTCGAAGACGACAGCCGCAACCACAACCGCCCGATGCAGGGACAATCTCCCTACCTGATCAACGGGGGACTTTTCTACCAGCAGCGCCACGGATTGTTCTCCGCCGGGGTACTCTACAACCGCATCGGCAAAAGGATAGTGGGACTCGGGAAAGTGGAGAGCTCGAGCGGCGACTCGTTCAACAACAATATCCCCGACATGTACGAGCTTCCGCGCGATCTGATAGACGTTACTTTCGGGGTGAAACTAAACCGGACTTTCGACCTTAAAGGAGCGGCACGGGACATCCTCGCCCAGAAGGTGGTCTATCTCCAGGAACCCAAATTCATGGACAGCCTGGGCAAGATACACAAACGCAAGCAGTACCCGCGCTCGTTCCGCCCGGGCCGCAGTTATACTCTAACACTTACGGCGACATTCTAAATCCATAAATACCCTTTTTAAACAGACAAACGATGAAAAAATTATTTTCTGTAATTATGATCGCAGCTGCCATGCTTGCCGCCTGCAGCGATGATGACAAGGAACCGGTAAATCCCCCCGAAACCGAGGACGGATTGGTATTCGTAGAAGACGGCGTGCACTATCTCGGCAACGGGGATAAGGAATACGACGTTCCCGCGGGAAGCTACACACTCGATGCCTCAATTACCTATGTGATCCGCGGATGGGTTTATATAACCGACGGGGCGACCGTGACAATTCCGGCCGGAACTCTTCTCAAAGGAAAATCCACAGACCAAACCGTAAAGGGTTCATCGATTATAGTAGAACCCGGCGGAAAACTTATAGCCCAGGGCACGGCCACCCAGCCGATCGTTTTCACCTCGGACAAGGAACCGGGACAGCGAAAACCGGGCGACTGGGGAGGCATTATAATCTGCGGTAAGGCCCCAAATAACCAAACGGAGATGCAGATCGAAGGAGGCCCGCGCACCATGCACGGTGGAAATGACGCTAATGACAATTCGGGGGTATTCAGCTATTGCCGCATCGAGTTCGCAGGTTACCCCTTCGACGAAGACAAGGAGATAAACGGCCTTACGATGGGTTCGGTCGGCAAAGGTACAAAGATCGACCACGTACAGGTTTCATATTGCAACGACGACAGCTTCGAGTGGTTCGGGGGAACGGTGGACTGCTCCCACCTGATCGCCTACCACGGCTGGGACGACGATTTCGACACCGATAACGGTTATAGCGGAACTCTCCAGTTCCTGCTCGGCATCCGCCATCCCAAACTCGGCGATACCTCTATCTCCAACGGTTTCGAGTCCGACAACTGGTCTAACGGTACGGCGATGACCCCGCTTACCAGCGCCCGTTTCTGCAACGTAACCCTTATCGGCCCCATCGGCCAGGACGACAATTTCCAGAATCTCGCCGGTACAGGCAATTATATAGATGCCGGTGAACTCTGGCCCAGCAACGGTTCGAAGGTCGGCCAGTTCCAGGCAGGTGTGCAGATGCGCAGGGGATCGAACATTTCGCTGGCCAACTCCGTAATCATCGGCTGGCCCGTGGGTATAATGATCGACAACGACAAAGGAAGCGCAACCCAGAGCAACGTGACTGCACAGTCTTTCCAGAACATCTTTATGGGAGGTTACACCGACAATGCCATCGGAAGCTATACGAATCAGGTAGGTGCGGCCCCCATCCTGGGCAGCGACCGAAACAAATCTTTCGGCGATTGGTTCAATAACCTCGGTGAAGCGTCCGACGCCGACCAGACCCGCAGCTCTGTCGGCCA
>JAJBVJ010000081.1 GCA_020859875.1 Rikenellaceae bacterium | reverse complement strand
CTTTGCCGGTTAGCGAAACAGCCGCTAAAACTATGGGCTTCGGCCAGTTGTTTCTTGCCGGTGGCTGGATAATGTGGATACTGCTTGCACTTGCGGGGGTCTCCATATTTATTTTTACCGAAAGGTTCATAGCGATCCGCAAAGCATCGGGGGGGGATATGAATTTTATGAACCGCATCCGCGACTATATCTACGACGGGAAGATCGCCGCGGCAGTCGACCTATGCAAATCCACCAATACCCCGATTGCCCGAATGATAATCAAGGGAATCGAGCGTATCGGGCGGCCCATGTCGGATGTTCAGAGTTCGATCGAAAATGCCGCGAACCTCGAAGTGTCGCGTCTGGAAAGCGGTCTTCCTATCCTGGCGACAATAGCGGGGGGAGCCCCTATGCTCGGCTTTCTGGGAACGGTCATAGGCCTTGTAAAAACCTTCATGGATATGTCGATGGCCGGAGGAACTGTCGATATAAGTCTGCTTTCGGGGGGTATGTATGTGGCCATGATAACAACCGTGGGCGGCCTTATCGTAGGTATCCCGGCCTATTTCGGATACAACTATCTGGTTGCCCGTATCGAGAAGCTGGTATTCCAGATGGAGGCAAATTCGATCGCATTTATGGATATTCTCAACCAACCGGTCGAAAAATAAGCGGTTATGGCGATTAAAAGAGGCTCGAAGGTCGATCCTTCATTCAGCACCTCGTCGATGTCGGACATCGTGTTCCTGCTGTTGGTGTTCCTGCTGATAGCCACCACGATGATAAACCCGAACGCCGTGAGGTTGACGCTTCCAAAAAGTTCAAACCAGATCACAGAGAAGCCCTATACCACGGTATCGATCACCTCAGACCTTCGGTACTATGTCGAGACCGAACCGGTTGCATTCTCCGATCTGGAGGATGTACTCCGCGCGAAACTGGGCCCGCTCGAAGAACCCACAATCTCGCTCCACTGCGACGAAAACGTGCCTATGAAGGAGACGATAAAGGTGATTAATATAGCCAAGGATAACCGCTACCGGCTCATCCTTGCCACACGACCCAATTAAACACAAGGGCCATGCTCTACTACAGGACGGACGATAAAAAAGGTAAGGTTGCCGGTGCGGCAGCCGGCGCGGGCTATGTTCTGTTGTGGGTATTGATGATGCTCTTTTTGAATTTCACATTCGAGGATGCCGATGCCGGTGGTGGTATACTGATCGACTTCGGCGACACCGACACGGCATCGGGCCTTGTCGATCCGGATGTGAGCGATATTACCGACCCGGACCCGGCCGAAAATTCCGCCCCCGATTTTACGGAGGAAGATATTGCGACACAAGACTTCGAGGAGGCTCCCGAAGTGGTACGGCCCGAGCGGCCCGAAATGGCGGTGCAGCAGCCACAGCCGGCCGAGAGGGTCGAGAGCGAGCGGCCCCGGCAAGAGCCCGCTCCGACCGTCAATCCCCAGGCGCTCTTCCCCGGGCGTACGGAAAGCAGTCGGAGCACCTCGCAGGGGAGCGCCCCGGGCGGCTCGGGCAACCAAGGGTCGCCGGACGGCAGTCCTCAGGGCGACCACGATGGAACGGGAAGCGGTGGAAGCGGTACGGGATTCAGCCTTGCCGGACGTTCGGTTGTGGGTGCGCTTCCGTCTCCATCGTACGGCTCCAATAAGCAGGGCAGGGTCGTAGTGGAAATAACGGTCAACCCGGCCGGGAATGTTATCAACGCCGTTTACCGTCCGGTAGGATCGAATACCAACGACGAGGCGCTGGTAGCCGCGGCGCTCCGCGCCGCCCGGCAGTCACGCTTCAACAAGATCGACGGCGACGATAACCAGACGGGAACGATTACCTATAATTTCCGCCTTAAATAATCACTATCCGAAGGATGAAAAAAGCGCTCCTGTCCCTTGTTTTTTTACTGGCTGTCGGCTATGGCCGAGCCTCGGAACCGGCTCTGGTATTCAATGTCGCCGAGTATGATTTCGGTCGGGTACCGGAAGGTCGAAACAATGAGGTGTCGTACGATTTTATCCTTCGTAATGCCGGGGACAGTCCGCTGGTACTTACCCGCATTATAACATCCTGTAAGTGCGTAACCACATCATATACCCGAAAACCGATACCTCCCGGAGGAGAAGGTGTGGTCAGCGTAACATACGACCCCAAGAAACAGCAGGGTGTGTTTTATAAGGCCGTACAGGTCTTTTCGAACGCTCCCGAAGGCATACATATAATTGTAATCAAAGGGGAGGTCGTGAGAAACCCCGGTTAAATATACCCATGAATATCATTATCGACAATGCGGTGATCGTCCCGATGGACGAAGCGCAGGTGGAAAAACTTTTTACAGGCACCGTAGGAATATCCGGCGACAGGATCGTCATGGTCGCCACCGACGAACAGCGGGAAAAGGCTCTCGAGCGGTACTCTGCCGAGTACGGCCCGGCCGATAAGGTTATCGACGGTACAGGGAAACTGGTAATGCCCGGACTGGTAAATATTCATAACCACGTCCCTATGTCCCTCATGCGCGGTTTTGCCGACGATATGCCGCTGATGAAATGGCTCCACGAACATGTCTGGCCCTACGAGTCGAAGATGACCCGTGAGGATATAAGCGCCGGGGCCAAACTCGGGATCGCGGAGATGCTTCTGGGTGGAACCACAACCTTCACCGATATGTACTGGCATGAAGCACAGGTAGGGGCGGCGGTCGAAGAAATGGGTATCCGGGCGGTACTTTCCCCGACCTTTACTGACGACCGGTTTGCCGATTTCGAGGCCGATTTCCGTGAGGTTTACAATCTCTACGGCAGCGGGCAGTGCGGGAGAATCTCCCTCATGATAGCGCCCCATGCGGTTTATAGCTGCAACGAGCAAAACCTCGTCAAGGCGCGCGATCTGGCCCAAAAGCATGGGCTTTCGCTCAACCTCCATGTCTCCGAGACAATGGACGAGCAGGAGAGGGTATGGAAGAATTTCGGCATGACCCCGGTCGCATACCTCGACAAGCTCGGGATGCTCCGGCCCGGCACTCTGGCGGTGCATTGCGTCTACCTTCTGGAGGAAGATATAGAGCTCCTGGTCGAAAAGGGGGTCTCCGTCGCCCACAATCCCCAAAGCAATATGAAAATCTCGAGCGGGATTTCACCCGTCTCCAGCCTTGTAGAACACGGTGTCAACGTCGGGATCGGTACGGACGGGCCCTGCTCGAACAACGACCTGGATATGTGGGAGGAACTCCGTACGGCAGCGCTCCTTCAAAAAGTGGCTACGCTCGATCCAGTGGTACTTCCCGCTTACGAAGTGCTGCAAATGGCCACTGTCAACGGCGCCCGGGCCCTGGGTCTCGACGACAGGATAGGGGTATTGAAAGAGGGGCTTCTTGCCGACCTTATTATCCTTGATATCGACAAACCCCATATGTACCCCCGCCACGATCTGATCGCAAATCTGGCCTACTGCGCCAAAGCCTCGGATGTCGAAACGGTGATTGTGGACGGCAATATCGTGGTCGAAAACGCTAAGCTGACAGGTGCCGACCTGCCGGCCATTTGCCGGGATGCGGAGGCCAGAGCCTTTGCCATCCTCCTTCGCCACGGGAAGGTATATTGATGCGGCCTGCGGGAAGCCTCCCGTTTGGCATACTTTTGGTACGCTTCCGGTTGCCCCCGCGAAAACCGCGGGGAAATACGAAAATAATTAATAAATAAATCGTTATGGCAACCGAGACGCAGACACAACCGACCACCCAGCAGAAGACGCAGATTGGCGAATTCTTCGGAAGGCTCTTTTCATTCAATACCAGCCTCAAGCTCTATCACTGGCATGTCACAGGCCAGGGAAGCTACGCGGAACACATTGCACTCGACCAGGCGATCGATACCCTGCTCGATGTAATCGACCGAATCGTGGAAACCTCCTATTCCCTTTACGGGGATATAGATATCGTGGTTCCCGAAACCCCGGTTCCCGAAAATATCGAAGAATACTGCCAGCAGTTCTACGATTATATCGACGAATCGAAAGAAATGTTCACCGAAGATTTCTCCTCATCGATCCTCGAAGATTACCAGGAAGCTATCCAGCAGCTCCTTTTCAGGCTCCGCAGGCTCAGGTAATTACCACTACCGGTAGTAATGGCGGCATCCTGTTTCGGGGTGCCGTTTTTTATTGCCGTTATAATGGCAGGCAAAAAATGCTATCTTTACAGGCAGCAATTTAATACCTTAAATATGAAGAGACTTTTTTTGATCGCGGCGGGGCTTGTGGCCTTTGCGGTGGTTTATGCATCCGAACCGGAGTCGGAAAAACCCGCCACCCTCGACGAGCGGTATGAGTTTACGGTGGTCAGTGAGGTGGCGGCAACGCCGGTGCCCAACCAGAACCGCAGCGGAACATGCTGGAGCTTTGCCGCCAATGCCTTCCTCGAATCTGAACTTCTCCGCAGGGGAAAAGGCGAGTACGACCTCTCGGAGATGTGGATCGTCCGCAACACCTATATCGATAAGGCTGAAAAGTTTGTCCGGCTTCACGGCAAGATGGAGTTTGCCGGCGGTGGCGCCTTCATAGACGTATTCAATGTTTACGATAAATACGGGATGGTGCCCGAAGAGGCCTATCCGGGGCTCAATTACGGTACACTCGGGCACGACCATTCCGAGCTCGATGCGGTTTTGGCCGCTTATGTGAATGCCGTGGTGAAAAATCCCGGCAAAACCCTCACCCCTGCATGGAAGGAGGGCCTTCAAGGGATCCTCGATGCCTACTTGGGAGCGGCCCCCGCGAAGTTTATATATAATGGTAAGGAGTACACCCCGCAAACCTTCGCCGCCTCGCTGGGGCTCGATACCGGAGATTATATTTCCCTGACCTCGTTCACGCACCACCCCTTTTACCAGCCCTTCATCATCGAAGTTCCCGACAACTGGGCCTGGGAAATGTCATGGAACCTGCCCCTGGACGAATTTATGTCGGTGATCGACCATACCATAGAAAGTGGATACTCCGTTTGCTGGGGGGCGGATGTAAGTGAAAAAGGGTTCCTCTATGCCAAGGGCTTTGCCGTGGTGGCAGCCGAAGACGAGCAGTCGCTCGAAGGCACGGAACTTTCACGCTGGGTGAGGCTGCCGGGCGAACAGAGGGATATAAAACTCCTGGAAATGCTCGAAAAAAATGGTGAGATGAAGATATCACAGGAAATCCGCCAGGCGGCTTTCGATAATTTCCAGACGACCGACGACCACGGGATGCTGATTACGGGAATCGCACGCGATCAGCGCGGCAATACCTTCTATAAGGTCAAAAACTCGTGGGGAAGCGACGGGGTGTACGGCGGATATTTCTATGCTTCCAGGCCGTTTGTCGAATATAAAACGATCAATATCATCGTTCATAAGGATGCCATCCCTGCATCTGTCAGGACAAAGCTCGGTATATAAACGTAATAGATCCCACACCGAAAGAGCGAAGGTCCCCCTTCGCTCTTTCGTATTATTTCGAACCGGGAGAATTGTTTTCCGGGATAACTACCGATTCCGGCAGCGGTTCGTCGAGGGTGACTTCCCAGTCGGAGTCGACGGTTCCCGGTTCGGCGATCTTATCGGCGGCCTGTTTCAGGTAACGCCCCGTGGCGCTTACGGCGACGGTGCCGTCCGGAAGGACGATC
>JAJBVJ010000148.1 GCA_020859875.1 Rikenellaceae bacterium | reverse complement strand
TACGCCCGGCCAATTCCACGCGGCAGGCTTTCCAACTCCTACCCGCGGCCCCGGCCGATTCCCCGCGGCAGGCTTCCAACTATTTCCCGCGGCCCGGCCAATTCCCCGCGGCAAGCTTTCCAACTCCTTACCCGCGACCCGGCCGATTCCAACTCCTACCCACGGCCCGGCCCACTTCCCGACATCCCCTAACCACTTTTGCCGCCCTCTCCACTTACGGTTTTTCCAACCGCTCCGGGCCCCCTCCGGGGCGATCCTCCCCGCCGCCGGCCCTACCGTCCGGCCCGCCGAGCAGATCGGGCCGAAGCCTCTGCGTACGATCCCATGCCTGCTCCTCGCGCCATTGTTCTATCCGGGCGAAATTTCCCGACAAAAGCACCTCCGGCACCTTCCAGCCGTTGAATTCCGCCGGCCGGGTATAGACGGGCGGAGCGAGCAGCCCATCCTGGAAGCTGTCCGTAAGGGCCGAGGCCTCGTCTCCGATAGCCCCCGGAATTATGCGTACTATACTGTCGGCGATAACGGCCGCGGCGAGCTCCCCGCCGGTAAGCACGTAGTCACCAATGGAAATCTCACGGGTCACCAGGTGCTCCCTGATTCGGTGATCGAGCCCCTTGTAGTGGCCGCAGATAATTATTATATTCCCCAGGGTCGACAACCGGTTGGCTTCCCGTTGGTTGTAAACGATCCCGTCCGGCGAGGTATAGATCACCTCGTCATACCGCCGCTCGCTTTTCAACTGCTCCACACAGCGAAATACCGGTTCGGGCTTGAGCACCATCCCCGCCTCGCCGCCGAAGGGGTAATCGTCCACCTGGCGGTGCCGGCCTTCGGCCCAGTCGCGGATATTATGAACCGCAATTTCGGCCAGCCCTTTTGCGCATGCCCTCTTGAGGATGGATTCCCCCAGGGGCGATACCAGCAGTTCCGGCACCACGGTGAGTATGTCTATCCTCATCCCCTGTAATTTACATCCCCGTCGAGCACCTCCACGATAAACGGATTGTAAAGCACCTCGTGGCCGATGGTGGTCTTCGGGCCGTGACCCGGGTAGAGCGTAACGTCATCTCCCAGGGGAATAATCTTTTCGAGGATGCTCTTCATTATCCAGCTATAATCCCCTCCCGGGAGGTCTGTACGGCCGATGCTTTCCCGAAAGACGGTGTCCCCGCAAAAGAGCGAACGGCTCTCCGGCTCGAAGAAGCAGACATGGCCCGGGGTATGACCCGGGGTATGGATCACCTGCAATGTCGTATCGCCCAAGGCGATGGAAGGCACCCCGGCAAGATCGGTCTCCACCGCCGGCACCCGCTCCATCCGGAACCCGTAGAGGGCCCCGTGCTGGGGGGCACTCTCCACCAGAAAGTTATCCGCCCGGTGCAGTGCCAGCGGCACCCCGAAAGTCTTCTTTATATATTCCACCCCGAGGATGTGGTCGACATGGCCGTGGGTATTCAGGGCAAGTATCGGCTTCAGCTTCCGTTCGGCGATAAATTCGCATATCTCCCGGTCTTCCGCCGCGGAGTAGTTCCCCGCATCGACGATCACCGCCTGCCCACCGGGGGCCGAGACGATATATGTATTTTCCCGGAAGGGATTGAATGTAAGGACGTCTATCGTTATCATATCGGTTTTTTAAGGGATAATATCGCCGCCCGAGCGGCCATCAGTGTGCGCAAGCAGGGTTTTCCTGCCGCCTTGTAAAGTTATAAAAAGGGCTACCAAAGGCGCCGCCGAGGCGATGACCTCCAAAGAATAGCATATCAGCCAGCCGGCATGTCCCATTAAAAAAAAGCAAATTATCCTCAGAGTAAGGAGCAACGCCACGGCATATATCATCGTGCGGCCCAGCAATTTTAGCCGCAGGAATTTATCATCCGTAGCGAGCATCCGTACCCCGGAGATAATATAAAATACATATCTCGACATCAAACCCACCAGCATTACAATCGCGAGAGCATTAAATAGCGGATGGCTGTAATGCAGGGGACGTATCACAAAATTGAGTAAATCGAGCGCAATCAGACCGCCTGCCATAATTACAGGAACGGCGAGCCTTTTGCCGCCCGTAAATTTGCCCAGGAATATCCCGAATAAGACCCATGCAGCGATGGGAAAGACTATCCGGCCGATATCGGATAAATCCCTCAACAGCCTCATCGGTTCGCTCGGAATCGCATGGTAGAATAGTGGACCGGATGTCTTCCAGTTGGCATAGCAGTTCAGGAGTATAAAGACCACCGAAAGCAGGGAAAGTATTTCTAAAAGCAGTATCGTTCCGCCCGATATCTTTCCCGCCGGGATCAGCTCCCTTTTGGATTTGCGCACCTTATCCCCTTCATTCCGCGGCACGGCCGGGGTATCGGCTCCCGCCGGCGGTATTTGGGCCCGCTGCGGCACCCGTTCCAAAAATTCGCCGCAGTATCGGCACTTTATGGCCTCGGCCTTAATCTCTTCCTTGCAGAAGGGGCATATTTTCATTTCCATACTACTGCGATTCGATTATATTGTCGCTGATTATATCGTCGGGTAGCCTGCACCGACACTTCCACAAAGTTACAAAAAGCGCCAACATGGGCCAGGCGGCGGCAAGTCCCTTAATAATTCCAAGCACACACACCCACACCACTGCCCCTTCCGTGGCGCTCCGGTTGAAGATCGTAGAAATAATAAGACTAACGAAGATAAAAACTACCGAGGATAAGATCATCGCCCTGCCCAGCCCCCTTAGCGGCAGGTAATAGCTTCGGGCCGATATCATCCTCGCCGCGGCCACAAGGTAGCAAATAAATCCGGCGAGCATACAGCCGATCACCGTGATACCCCCGACATAATAGAATCCCTCCGGCAGCATAGCCGCCCTCCTGCTGGCCATCACCAGGAGCAGGGTTATGACGGCACCGTAAAGGATAACCATGGATAAAAGCGGGACGGCTATCCTGCGTGTACCGGTAAACCTGCGGAGTAGTACCAACAGGAGTATCCACGCCAGGAACCAGGAGACCATACCCCCGAGCGAAGCCAGCCCTATGATGTTTTCCCCGTCCGCCACACCGCCGACGGTGACAACGAATATCCATATGGCTGAAATGACACTGAGCACCTGGATCACTCCGATCCGGTCGCCCGAGATGAATTCCACGGGTTCGACAGGTTGGCGGGGCGGCCGGGGGCCCGGCCCGGCCGCAGTATGGTCGACCCCGATCCGGGTGCCGCCCCGCCTGACTACCCTCACCCGGTTCCCGACAAACTCCCCGCAGAAGCGGCATTTTACGGCCTCGCCCTTGATCTGTTCGCCGCAGAAGCGGCATATTTTAACTACCTCCATTTCCGTTACGGGAATATTATTTTCCGTAAAAATACTATTTCAGATAAAAACCGCGCAAATGTTTGCGCGGTTTTATCTTATGTTCTGCCGCTGCCGGCCTTTATTCGATCTCTATCATCACGTGGTCTTTGGGGATGTTCACCCCCGGCTCCACACCGATGCTCTTCACCCTGCCCGCCACCGGCGAGAGGATATTATTATTCATCTTCATGGCGCGGAATACCAGCAGCCGCTGGCCTTCGCGCACCTTCTCGCCCGGCTTTACGTCGATCCGCTCGACCGTCCCCGGCATGAACGAGAGCACCTTCTTGGGGTTACGCGGCACCCACGCTTTACGGGCGCGGTATGTGCGGTTCAGAGTGGTCTTGTAACTCCCGCTGGCCGTGCTTACGGTATCGTATTTCTTTTGAGACATGACAGTGGGTTTTAAAAGGGGGGAAGCCCGTGTTTTTTCGCCGGACGCGATACGGTTTTGTCCCGGGCGATCGTGAGCGCCTGCTCGATAAAACGGCGGGTATCCTTAGGTTCGATCACCGCGTCGATGTATCCCTTTGCGGCGGCCACGTAAGGGTTGGCGAATTTGTCCTTGTATTCCTGTATCTTCAGCTCCCGCATTTGGGCAGGATTTTCGGCCTCGGATATATCCTTCTTGAAGATAATGTTGGCGGCACCTTCGGCGCCCATCACGGCGATCTCGGCCTGCGGCCAGGCGAATACAAAGTCCGAGCGCAGGTGGCGTGAACCCATTGCTATGTAGCCGCCCCCGTAAGCCTTGCGCAGGATGATGGTCACTTTGGGCACGGTGCTTTCGCTGTATGCGTAGAGTACTTTCGCCCCGTGGCGTATCACTCCGGCGTGTTCCTGGTCGATGCCCGGCAGATATCCCGGCAGGTCTTCGAGGGTTATTATCGGAATGTTGAACGAGTCGCAGAAACGGATAAAGCGCGCGGCCTTGTCCGAGGAGTCGCAGTCCAAAACCCCCGCCAGCACCAGGGGCTGATTGCATACGAACCCGACGGTCTGGCCGTCGATCCGCCCGAAGCCCACCACTATATTGCCCGCGAAGAGCTCCATCACCTCCATAAAGTCGCTGTCGTCGGTAAGCGAGCGCACCACATCGCGCACGTCGTAGGGCTCGGAGGCATCTGCCGGGACGATCTTCGATATGTCGAATGTCTTTTGGGGCTTCGAGGCCACCACCGGCTGCGGCTTTGCGGTGTTGTTTGCCGGGAGCATGGAGATAAGCCTGCGTATCTGGCCGAAACACTCCTGTTCGCTTGCCGAGAAGAAGTGGGCATTGCCGCTCACCTCGCTGTGCACTCGCGCCCCGCCCAACTCTTCGGCCGATATTTCCTCGCCCAGAACGGTCTTTATCACCTCGGGCCCGGTGATGAACATTTTGGAAATCTTGTCCACCACGAACACGAAATCGGTCAGCGCCGGCGAATAGACCGCCCCGCCCGCACACGGGCCGAGGATCACCGAAATCTGCGGAATCACACCGCTCGATATGGTATTGCGGTAAAATATCTCCCCGTAGCCGGCCAGGGCGTTCACCCCCTCCTGGATACGGGCGCCCCCCGAGTCGTTGATGCCGATTATCGGAATACGCATATTGAGGGCGTAATCCATTATTTTTGAAATTTTGCGTGCATGCATAAAGCCGAGCGAACCACCGGCCACGGTAAAGTCCTGTGCGTAGACGGCTACGGGCTGGCCGAGAATGAAACCCGTGCCGATGATAACACCGTCGCCCGGGAGCTCCTTATCCTGCATCCCGAAGTCGGTATTGTCGTGCTTAACGAAAATATCGTACTCCTGAAAAGTGTCCTTGTCCAACAGCGCGATGATCCTTTCGCGGGCGGTGAGTTTTCCCATCGCCTTTTGTTTTTCAACGGCTTTCGTTCCCCCGCCGCGGTAGATCTTCTCCATTCGCTGCTTCAGGTCGAGAACTTTCTTGTCTTCTGACATAAGATGGTTGGTTTAAGTTGTTGGTTAATAGCCCCGCAGGTTCTTTAGCCGAATTTCCCCGACCGGGCGTGAAGTCACAAGTTTACTAATTTTTTTTCACATTCCCGTAAAACGGGAGCCCCGGTTCCGGCCCGATCAGGCCATAACTTCGTGGTAGACAAAGCAATCGGGGAACATAGACTTCAACTGCGGGAAGACTTCCCTCCCCTGGAATATTCCGAACACCGCCGACCCCGATCCCGACATCGAAGCGAACAGGGCCCCAGCATGCTATAGTGCCTGCTGTATGGCGGAAAGGAGCGGATGTTTTTCGAATACCAGCTCTGCAAAGTCGTTCTTGAGGGCATCCAGCCATTGTTCTTTCGGAAGCCGGATCCGCTC
>JAJBVJ010000180.1 GCA_020859875.1 Rikenellaceae bacterium | reverse complement strand
TAGCCACAACGCGGGAAGAACTCGCAAAGATCCTGGAATCGCATCCCCTCCGCCCGAGAGGATTGGTACCCACCATGGGAGCTCTCCACGCGGGACACGTTTCCCTCGTGGAAAAGTCCCGGGGGGAGTGTGCCGTCGTGGTGGCGAGCATATTCGTGAATCCCACCCAGTTCAACGACCCGGCCGACCTCGAAAAATATCCGCGCACACCCGACAACGACCTCAGACTACTGGAACAGGCGGGAGTCGATATAGTTTTCATGCCCGCCGTAAAGGAGATATATCCCGAGAGGGACGAGCGCCGGTTCGACTTTGGGGAGCTGGATACCGTGATGGAAGGGGCGACCCGTCCGGGCCACTTCAACGGGGTGGCTCAGGTGGTAAGCCGTCTTTTCGAACTGACGGATCCCGACAGGGCCTATTTCGGGGAGAAGGACTTTCAGCAGGTGGCCGTGGTAAAATCCCTCTGCCGCCAGTGCGGCTACCGGGTGGAAATCATTACCTGTCCCACCGTCCGGGAGAAGGACGGGTTGGCCATGAGTTCGCGCAATACTCTGCTCGATGCGGCCCACCGCGCGGCGGCCCCGGCCATATACCGGGCCATGAAAGGCGCGGCGGAAAATGTAAGAAACAAACTGGCCGCGGGCAGCGCCCCTTCGGTCGGGGAGATAGAAAAACAGGTCGCCGCAGAGATAAATTCGGAGCAATTATTGGGGGTCATATACTTTCGGCTGGTCAATGCCGCAACGCTCCGTCCGGCTCTCTTCTGGGATGAAGAGGGTGGTATACAGGGCTGTGCCGCGGTACAGGCCGGCAATGTCAGATTGATCGATAACATACGTTTCATTTAAGCGATGGAAATAGAAGTTTTAAAATCCAAGATACACCGGGCCACGATCACCGAGGCGAACCTCAACTACGTTGGCAGCATCACCATAGACGAGGAGCTTTTACAGGCCGCGAACATGATCCCGGGCGAGAAGGTGCAGGTGGTGAATGCCAACAACGGCGAGAGGCTCGAAACATACGTCATCAAAGGCGAAAGGGGCAGCGGATGTATCTGCCTGAACGGCCCGGCGGCCCGCAAGGCCGCGGTCGGCGACGTGGTGATAATAATATCTTATGCCCGCATGGATTTCGAAAAGGCCAAAACCTTCGAACCGTGGGTGGTATTTCCCGACACAGCGACCAACCGGCTGGTAAAATAGAGCGTTACACCTAAATATTTAGTTAGCCGAAAAGCCACCGGAAACGGCGGCTTTCGCTTTTTTCGTAAATAACCCGGATTATATTGGTTCTCAGGGAAATTTGATTACATTTGTGACTGTAAAACCAACTTTTCCAAACATTATGAGAACAACGATCAAGTTTATTTTGCCTATCCTGGCAGCGCTTTTCTGCGCCCTGTCGGTGAGCGCTGCGGATTATCCTTACCGCACCGTGGAAGGCGACCCCCTGCAAACCAGGATTTACACCCTCGACAACGGCCTCCAGGTATATATGACCGTAAATAAAGAGACTCCCCGTTTGCAGACGTTCATTGCCGTCAGGGTGGGTTCCAAGAACGACCCGGCCGAAACAACCGGCCTTGCCCACTATTTCGAACACCTGATGTTCAAAGGCACCCCCAGCTTCGGCACGCAGGACTATGAGGCCGAGCGCCCCCTGCTGGACGAGATAGAGAGGCAGTTCGAGATCTACCGCAATACCACGGACGAAGAGGAGCGTAAGGCGATCTACAAGACCATCGACTCGCTGAGCTACCAGGCTTCGACCATCGCCATTCCAAACGAATACGACAAACTGATGTCGGCTATCGGCGCGGAAGGCACCAACGCCTACACCAGCTACGATATGACCGTCTATGTGGAAGATATCCCCTCCAACCAGGTCGACAACTGGGCGAAGATTCAGGCCGACCGCTTCAAAAACCCGGTTATACGCGGTTTCCATACGGAACTGGAAACGGTTTACGAGGAAAAGAACATGTCGCTGACCAACGACGGGCGCAAGGTGATGGAAAAAATGTTCAACGCAGTCTTTCCCACCCACCCCTACGGTACACAGACCGTACTCGGTTCGCAGGAACACCTCAAGAACCCCTCGATCATAAATATCCGCAATTACCACCGCACGTGGTATGTACCCAATAACATGGCAATCTGCGTTTCGGGTGATTTCGACCCCGATATGATGATCGCCACCATCGACAAGTATTTCGGGGATATGGTTCCCAATTACGACCTGCCCGAGGTACAGACCCTGGGCGAACTCCCCGAGTTTACCGAACCCGTGAGGGTGGAGGTGATCGGCAACGATGCCGAAAGTGTCTCGCTGGTGTGGCGCGGTCCCGGTGCGGCCCATCCCGACAACGATGTGATGTCGATCCTCAGTTCGGTGATCTTCAACGGTAAAGCAGGCCTTATCGACCTGAACCTTAACCAACAGCAGAAGCTCCTCGAGGGTTGGGGCGCCTATATGTCACTTGCCGACCACGGTGTGGTATGGCTCGATGCAAACCCCAAAGCCGGCCAGACTCTCGACCAGGTGAAGGATCTGCTCCTCGGACAGATTGCCCTGCTGCGCAACGGCGATTTCGACGAAGAACTCCTGGCTGCTACCATCAACAACCTCAAAGCAAACGAGATGCGGCGTACGGACTCGAATTACGGCCGTGCCAACTGGTTCGTAAACACATTCGTTAACGGTCTGGACTGGGCTGACGAGGTTGGAAAACTCGACCGTCTGGGCAAAATAACCAAGCAGCAGGTAGTCGACGCGGCAAACAAATACCTCGGCGACGACAACTATGTAGTGATCTACAAACTCCAGGGCAAAGATCCCGAAGAGATAAAGATCGCCAAACCCGATATCACCCCGATCGCCGTGAACCGCGACAGCGAGAGCGATTTCCTGCGCGATATAAAGTTAAGCCGGGTACAGCCGATAGAGCCTGTCTTCGTGGATTTCGAAAGGGATATGAGCATCCTAAAGGCGAAATCGGATATCGAAGTGCTATATAAAGAGAATCCGACAAACGGTCTGTTCAACCTCAATTACGTGTTCGAGACGGGTTCGAACAACGATCCGGCCATGTCGATTGCTTGCGACTACCTAAAGTACCTCGGCACCGGCACCATGTCGCCCGAGGAGATACAGCAGCAGTTCTACAACCTCGCATGTTCCTTCCGGGTGATTTCGGGTGCGGAACGTTCCCAGATCGTGGTATCGGGTATCAGCGAGAATATGGAAAAAGCCGCAACCCTCCTCGAAGAGATACTTGCCGACGCACAGCCGAACGAAGCCGCCCTGGAGAACCTGGAACAGGATATCCTGAAACAACGCGCGGACGCGAAACTCAACCAGATGTCGATCTTCTCGATGTTGATGAATTACGGACTCTACGGGCCCGAATCGCCCGCAACAAACGTTCTTTCAGAGGATGAGATCAACGCCCTTACGGCCGAAGACCTGCTTTCACGCCTCAGGTCGCTGACCCGGATGAAACACCGCATTCTATACTACGGCCCGCTCGGCGAAGAGGAAGTGATCGCCGGGATCAATAAGTTCCACAATGTTCCCGACCGGCTCGAGGATGTTCCCGAACTGGTGAAATACGTCTACCGCAATACGGACGATCACCGGGTTTATGTCGTGAACTATAACTCCCCGCAGCTCTACTACGTACAGCTTTCAAACCGAGGCGAAAAATACGATCCCGCCCTCGACGGGAAGGTAACGATGTTCAACGAATACTTCGGCGGAGGCATGAATTCGATCGTATTCCAGGAGATGCGCGAAGCCCGCGGCCTGGCCTATATGGCCTACTCACAGCTGGTGAGCCCGTGGCGCCTTTCCCTGCCCTATTATGTTCAGGCCGTTATTGCGACACAGAATGACAAAATGGGGGAAGCGATAGATGCTTTCCAGGACATACTGAACGACCTCCCCGAATCGGAAGTAGCCTTCGATCTTGCAAAGGAGAGCCTGCTGGCTTCGCTGCGCACCGAGAGGACGATTAAATCCTACGTCCTGAGCGAATATCTCACCAACCAGGACTTGGGCATCGACCACGACCGCAACCAGGTAAGGTTCGAAACCATACCGTCCCTCACACTCGAGGACGTAAAGGCGTTCCACGACCGGTGGATCAAAGACCGGGAATATACTTACTGCATCCTCGGCGACACCGAGAGCCTCGATATGGACAAGCTGGCCCAGTTCGGCCCGGTGACGATCCTCAGCCTCGAGGAAGTGTTCGGATATTAGGACTTACAATTATAAAATACCTGAATTCCAGTCCCTGCCGGATATCGGCAGGGACTTTTTTGTATATTTATCCCGGAACCCGTATTTAAATGCCGAAAGATATTTACTAACCTTAAATAGTGCCGCAATGAAAAAACTGACCCTTCTGACCATTTTATTTCTTTTTACCGCCGGGGCGGGGCGGACATCTGTACCGTCCGATTATGAAACCTTCAACGAACTGCAAATCAGTAAGTCCCACATGGTCGGGGACGGGTTCGAGATACGCAAGGCACCGGACGTAAGCCCGGACTCCCTTCTTGAAGCCATCGTGGCCGAACACCGTGGCAAGGTGGTTTTTATCGACTTTTGGGCCACATGGTGCATGCCGTGCCTTATGGCCATGGAGGAGATAAAACCGCTGAAAAAGGATATGGAGGCTAACGATGTGGTAACGATCTACATCGCCAGCGATTCCTCACCGGAGCCGGCATGGATAGGAAAACTCCCCGGGCTTGGAGGCATCCATTACCGCCTCGATACCGACCAGTGGAGGGCCATCTGCGACAAATATGACATAAAAGCGATCCCGCAGTATATGGTCTTCGATAACGAGGGAAACAAAACCTACCAAATCGTCGGTTTCCCCGGAACGGGCAAAATAAGGGCACAGCTGAAAAAAGTATGGTGATAACCGTGTACGGATCTTAAATAGACGGCCTGCCGCTTTTCGGCAGGTCTTTTTTTATATCTTTGATTTTCCACTCTCATCTAATTTACTTCGCAATGAAAAAACTTTTACTTATCCCCTTTGCGGCCCTTCTCCTGTACAACTGCTCACAGGCCGGCGAGCGCATCGCCGAGCGGCCGGAGGCGGCCCTGCGCAACAACAGTATCATCGAGATCGACAAGGTGATTGCCAACGATACGGCGACTATCCTCCATATCGACGCTTTCGCCGACCCCAACCAGTGGATCGGCATAAGTTCCGACACCTATATACAGGCGGGCGGTCGGAAATTGCCGGTTACAGGGGGCGAAGGGATCGATTTCGACAGCCGGATAGCTATTGCCGACGACGGGCAAGCCTCGTTCGTACTCTATTTCCCCGCTCTGCCGAAGGGTACCAAAACCTTCGACTTTATCGAAAGCGATTGCGATGACTGCTTCAAAATTTGGGGAATAGACCTTACAGGTAACTTCAAACCGGAGTATAACCTTCCCAAAGAGTTCCGCAACCCTGCTGGCGGAGATTCCGCACCCCTTCCCCAGCCGGAACTCAAAGTGGACGGTTCGAGGCTGAAGGTTAAAATTTACGGCACAAGGGAGGGCTTCGACCCCGAACCGGCCTTGAGCGTAGGCAACTTCCTGAAAGGGGAATACGAAACCGTCTCCACGGCGGGAAACTATAACGTAGTATGGATTTATGAATTCGATACCTACGGAACATCCCCGGCTTTTTTGAAGGT